>JAUHVS010000707.1 GCA_030424955.1 bacterium
GTGGATGCTGCACCCAGCTCCGCTGCGAAGCCACGGCTGGGAGTGAGCTCGGTGATCTTGCGGCCCACTGTGGTGATAACTTTCCAGCCGTAGGTAGCAAGACCAATCACGATGCCCAGTGCACCGACCAGCAGGATCCACCAGGGCATGGCGGACTTGGCAGCGATCTCACCGCCGGATTGCACGGTGCTGGCAATCGCCGCCAGCGGCCCCACGGCGTTGGCGACATCGTTGGAACCGTGAGCAAAGGCCATGGAGCAAGCCGTGAAGACCATCAACACCGCGAACACTCGCTCCACGCTGCCGAAGCGGTTCTCGTCGTTGTCATCGAGGGTCGCGAGGTTGGGGTCGCGGCCCAGGTTGATCACCAGGCACTGCTTGGTGGGCGCCATGATCTGCAGCGCCCCGTACTGCAGCAGCATCCAGCGCGAGGTCGGGTCGAGCCGCGCCAGGTCGAGCTTGGTCAACGGCATCAGCTCGCGCCAGACGATGTACTCGGGCGACATCGACAGCACGAAGCCGATGCTGGTGAACGGCAGGCTGGCGTTGCGGTCCAGCAGCGTCTGCTGCGACGCGGTCTTGGCGACCCGGGCGATCTCGGCGACGTCGGTGCCGTCCTTCTGGGAACGGTAGATGATGTAGTAGGTGGTGTCCTGGCCACCGTCCTTCACCACGAGCTGGACTTCGTCGTCCTCGGACACGGTCACGGTGCCGAACGCCGTGGGCGCCGAGATGCCCCAGCGATTGCCGGCCGCCACGCTGTAGACGTAGTCCCCGGCGTCGCTGGCGGCGAACTTGCTGAGGCTGGTCGGGGACGCGGCCGGGCTGGTCAGCGACACCTGGACCGGGGGCAGCGGCCGGCGGCTCGACGAGCCGACGCCGGCCGCGACCGGGGCCTTGCTCTCCCGGATGAACTTCGACCCCATCAGGGCGAGGTCGCCGTGCTGGGTGACGATCTTGGTGATCCGCAGACCCACCGCGATGTCGGACTCGCCCGCGCCCGTGCGCTGCGTCGCGGTCTGCTGGTTGCTGACCTTGACGTAGTCGGTGGCGAGGTCGGTCTTCGCCCCGAGCGAGCAGAGGATGGTGTTGGGCTCGCCGTTGCGGTCGAGACCGACGAGCCGCTCGACGATGCGCGAGAGCACCTCGACCTTGAAGTAGGTGTCGGTGCGGGCATCGTAGATGAGCCCACCGCGCCGCCGGAGCTGCGCCTGCAGGCCGTCGAACTGCTCGGGGATGAGGGTGCTGTCCCCGTAGAAGCACGCGCCCTCGATGACCCGGGCGAGGTACATCGAGCCCGCGACGTTCTCCGCGGCGGTGGCGTCACTGATCCCGATGGTCTTGACGATCTGCGCGAGCAGGGTCAGCCGCCGGGTGGTGCCGATGAACTTCATCCGCACCGTCTCGCGGCGGTAGGTGCTGTCTTCCTCGCCGGGGAGTTCGTCCTCCCGGGTGAACGCCGCGGTCCCGCTGCCGTAGCTGAGGAACTGGGTGTACTCGGCGTTGACGTTGGACGCGTTCTGCTTCCTCAGCTGCATGTAGAACCAGACGTCGGTCTTCTTGAACGTCAGGCTCGTCATGGTGTTGCTGAGGTCTTCGGGCATCAGCGGCCCGAGGGCCCCCGACACCGCGCCCCCGATGTTGGGATCGCCATCGCCGACGCTCAGGGCCTTGCGAAGGTCATCCGCGCTGAACCCGAGTTCGCCCTCATCCTCGGCGATGAACCCGGTCTTGCTCCGGCCGAGTTCCAGGAGGCTTTCGTACATGCTTCGCTCCTTGCAGCGGCGCTGTGCGCCAGGTGGTGGCCAGCCTCGGCCGGTGTTTGTTTCAGCTCTGCTTGTAGCCGACGGCGAACCGGAGCGCGGCGTCCACCCGCTTGAGCGCGGCGTCGTCGCCCGGCTTGAGCGCGTCGAGCAGGATCGCGCCCTGGCTCAGGGTCTCGATGGCGCCCTGGTCGTTGGCGGCCTGGGCGAGGCGCAGGTCCGCCTCGGTCGGTGCGGCGACGCCCCACAGGTGATTGTCGTGCTCGATCTCGGTAATCGGCGTCCATCTCGGCAGCGCGTCCCGCAACCGGTCGGGATCGACCGCATACCCGGCCGCGGCGGCACCCTCGACGAAGGCCCGGCCGAGCGCGCCGGAATACAGCGTGCCGACGCCTTCGGAGCGCAGGCGGGCGAGCGTGGCCGCCAGGACAACCTGGGAGAGTTCCGCGCCCTGTGCCAGAGGCCGGCCGCCCGGACGGTACAGGGCGGCGGCGTTCGGGTCGCCGGCGACGGCGCCGCCGTCCTCGATCAGTTCCTGGGCCAAGGCGCGGCTCACCGGCGCGCCGAAGCGGGCGATGCGCTCGGCCCGGATAATCAGCTCGCCCAGCGGCGTCGTGCCGTGGCGGGCATGCAGGGCGAACATGGCGCGTGGCGCCAGCGGCAGGGTCGTCGCATTCGGCGCGTCGCTGGACGGGCGCGGCAGGAACTCGAGCCGCTGAACGGTCTTGCTCTGCGGGTCGTGAACGACGCAGGAGCCGGTCGCCGTCACCCCGACGGAACTGGGCAGCGTCGCCGACAGCGCGAAGAACATGGTGACGGCCGCATCGGCCGCCGATCCGCCGTCCACCAGCACGTCGCGGGCGAGCAGGGCGGCCCGCGGCTCCTCGGCCACCACGGTGCCGTAGAAACCTTCCGTCAGATCCACGGTGTCCGACCCGCAGCCGGTCAGGAGCCCGGCGGCCAGGACCAGGCCGAGGCCGATCCGGCGGGCCGAACGGGGGGGACTTTGCGTCCGCCTTTCCCGATGCCCATCTGATGGGTAGTGTGTGTTCGGGCGGACATCATCGGGATTGGGCGCTGGCGTGAAGCGAATCATCTTTGGACCGGGGCGGTGGATACTCGCGGCAGCGACCGCCGCACTCTTGGTTCTGTCTCTGGCCACGGGCGCGCATGCGCAGAAGCGCAGCCTCATCCGGGACGCTGAAATCGAAGCTACCATCCGCGATCTGGCCACGCCACTTTTCCAGGCCGCCGGGGTGAACCCGGAAGCGGTATCGATCTACCTGATCAACGACGACCAGTTGAACGCCTTCGTGGCCGGCGGTCAGAACCTGTTTCTCAACACCGGGCTGATCATGGCCATGCGGTCGCCGCTGGAGTTGATCGGGGTGGTGGCGCACGAAACCGGCCACATCGCGGGCGGCCATCTGGCCCGAACCTCCGATGCGATCGCGTCGGCATCCAACGCCGCCCTGCTGTCGGCGATCGTCGGCATAGCGACCGCGGTGGCGACGGGGCGCGGCGATGCCGGCGCGGCGATCGCCATCGGCGGCCAGTCGGCCGCGGTCGGCAGCTTCCTGCAGTACAGCCGGGCCCAGGAATCGGCGGCGGACCAGGCGGCGCTCAGCTATCTCGACGCCACGCAGCAGTCCGCCTCTATGTGATAGTCTGGCGCGACACGCGCCCGTTTCCAGCGGGC
>JAUHVS010000708.1 GCA_030424955.1 bacterium
GACGGTCATGGGCGGCAGCTTCGCGGCGGCGTGGGCCGTGAGATCGTCGGTGAACACGCGGTGCCTCCAGGTGAACATGCGATCGAGCTTGGCGCGGACCATGGGCCCGCCCACGAGCGCGCCCAGGCCGCCCAGCGGCAGGGCGTAGTCGATGTGATCCACCAGCCGCGCGCCGGTCTCGGTGGGGGTCACCTGGTGGGCGTGCCGCCAGCGGGCGAAGGGCCCCTTGAGCTGCTCGTCCACGAACTGCGCGCCCGGCCGGTAGTCGCGGTGGATGACCTCCCAGCGCAGCCGGATGGGGCCGCTGCGCACCTGCAGCGACACCCGCGCGCCGTCGCGCACGTGGCCATCGCTCGCCAGCACCCGCACAGCCTCCCAGGGGGGCGTCAGCCGCTCGAAGGCGCCGGGGCGCTCGTGCCACGCGAAGGCCTCAGCGGCCGAGACCGGCACCTCGACGGTGCGCTCAAATTCAGCGTCCGACATTTTGTCTCCCAGCGTTCGACGGGCGCCCGACTCGGGGTCGGCGTCCGCGTCAGAGGACGGCGTTGAGGCCCAGCTCGGGGGGCGTCGGCGCCAGATAGCGCTGGCCGAGGGCCCAGCCGTGATCCCGGTGGCGCAGGTGGTGGCGCAGCAAGGTCATGGGCACCGCCAGGGGCACGATCCCCTCTCTGTAGGCGGTCATCTGCGCCCGGAGCTCCGCCTTGTCGGCGCTCGGCAGGTCCTTCAAGAACCCGCACAGGTGCTCCATGGCGTTCAGGTTGCCCCGCCGCTTCGCCGGCTTCGCCAGCGCGGCCATCAGCAGGGCCTCGTAGGCGTCCAGGCGGGCCTCGAGGCCAGGCTTGCCGGCGTCGGCCACCAGCGGCCCAAGCTGGCGGTAGCGGGCCTGGTCGTGGGCCAGCACCAGCAGCTTGTGGCGGGCGTGGAAGTCCACCAGCGCCTTGGCGCTGGCCCCTTGCTCGCGCAGGGTCAGCCAGTCGTCGTACACGAACACCCGGGTCAGGAAGTTCTCGCGCAGCCGGGCGTCGCCCAGGCGGCCCTCCTCTTCCATCGGCAGGTTCGGGAACGCCTCGCACAGCCGCCGCGCGAACAGGCCCTGGCCCGCGTGGTGGGGCATGCCGTTCTCGAGGTAGACCTTCATGCGGAACAGCCCGCACGAGGGCGAGGACCGCTTGAGCAGGAAGCCGCGCAGCCCCATGCCCTGCAGGCTGGCCAAGCGGGTGTCGGCCCAGGCCTCCATGCGGTCGGTCCAGTCGGTGTCGCTGCGGGTGCCCCGGACCCGCGGCGGGCGATCGGGGTCGACCTGCACCAGCCGCACCGTCTCGCGGGGCACGCCCATGCCCACCTCGAGCTCGGGGCAGACCCGCACGAAGGTCACGTAGGTGGCCAGCGTGTCGCGGATGAACCTGCTCTGCTTGTGGCCGCCGTCGAAGCGCACCTCGTCGCCCAGCAGGCAGCGCGAGACGCCGACCTTGGGCAGCGGGCGGGGGGCCGCCTCAGCGGTGGCGGGGGTGGAGGGCGCCACGGCCACGCCTCAGCCGACCGCCGCGTGCGCGCCGGGCAGCAGCCGCCCCACGGTGTGGTGGATCAGCCGCACGACCTCGGCGCGGCCCGGACAGACCGGCACCGCCTCGACCGCCGCCTGGGACAAGGCCTCGAGCCGCGCCAGCGCCCCGTCGATGCCCAGGCTGGCCGTCGCGCTCGGCCGCTGCAGGGCCGCGTCCTGGCCGACGGGCTTGCCCAGGGTGCCGGCGTCGCTCAGCGCGTCGGCCAGATCGTCGGCCACCTGGTAGGCCTCGCCCATGAGCGCCGCGACGGCCCGCCAAGGCTCGGGATCGGCCCCGGCAGCGACGGCGCCCAGCACGGCCGCCGCCTCGAAGAGGGCGCCGGTCTTGGCGCGGTGGTAGCGGGCGACGTCCACCTCGGGCTCGCACTCCCACGCCTGGCCGCCGACGATGCCGCGGGGGGCCCCGACGCCGCTGGCCAGGGCCGTGACGATGCGGGCGATGCGGGTCGGGTGCGTCGTGGGCGCGCGGGCGACCAGCTCGAAGGCCAGCACGATCAGGCCATCCCCCACGAGCACGGCCATCTGCTCGCCGAACGCGTGCTGCACCGACGGGCGACCGCGGCGCCAGGCGGCGTCGTCGAAGCAGGGCAGATCGTCGTGCACGAGGCTCGCGCAGTGCATCAGCTCGACGGCCGCGGCGCAGGCGTCGGTCAGGGCGGCGTCGTCCTCGCCGCAGGCCCGGGCCACCGCCAGGGTCAGGGCGGGCCGGACGCGGCCGCCGCCGGGGAACACCCCGTGGCGCAGCGCGGCGGCGAGGCGCGGGGGGCAGTCGTGCCCCGCGGCCAAGGTCAACGCGCGCTCCAGTGCTGCTTCGATGCGTGGGTGGCTCATGGTGCCCTCAGTTGTCCCTTTTCGCTCTACAGGGTTCAACCCGAACAAACCTTTGTCAAGGAAGAACAGAGATTGTTCATACCCTGGACAAGGGCGGCCCCGCGCGGCTAGGCTCCGCGCCCATGAGCACCCGTTCATCACACCGCGCCGTCGTGGTCGGCGCTGGCATCGGCGGCCTCAGCGCGGCCGTCGACCTGGCCCGCGAAGGCTTCGACGTCACCGTGCTGGAGCGCGGCGCCGCCGTCGGCGGCAAGATGCGCCAGGTCATGGTCGAGGGCCAGCCCCTCGACGCCGGGCCCACCGTGCTGACCATGCGCTGGGTCTTCGACGCGCTCTTCGAGCGCTGCGGCGTCGCCCTCGAGGACGCCGTGCCCCTGCGCCCCCAGCCCCTCATCGCGCGGCACCTGTGGCGCGACGGCAGCCAGCTCGACCTGCACCAGGACGTCGAGCGCAGCGCCGCCGCCATCGCCGACTTCGCGGGCGCCGCCAACGCCGACGGCTACCGCCGCTTCTGCGCGTACGCCCGCGACATCTACCGCGAGGTCGAGGAGCCCTTCATCCGATCGGGGCGCCCCACCCCCATGACCCTCGTGAAGCTGCGCGGGTTCAAGGTGTTCCAGGCCCTGAAGCGCATCGACTCGTGGCGCACCCTGTGGGCCGCCGTGGGGCACTTCTTCCCCGATCCGCGGCTGCGCCAGCTCTTCGGGCGCTACGCGACCTACACCGGCTCGTCGCCCTTCGAGGCCCCCGCCACCCTGAACCTCATCGCCCACGTGGAGCAGTCGGGGGTCTGGCAGGTGGCCGGCGGTATCCACGGCCTCGCCCGCGCCCTGCAGCGCCTGGCCGAGGCCCAGGGCGCCACCTTCCGGTTCGGCGCGGAGGTGGCCGAGGTCTGCACCGAGGCGGGCGCCGTCACGGGCGTGCGGCTGGCCGACGACACCCACCTGCCCGCCGACGTGGTGGTGATGAACGCCGACCGGGCCGCCGTGGCCGCCGGCGCCTTCGGGCCCGCCCCCGCCAAGGCCGTGCCCGCCGCCCGCGCCCGCTCCCTGTCGGCCCTG
>JAUHVS010000709.1 GCA_030424955.1 bacterium
ACTCGGCGTCGATGCGCGGCGGCTACCTCAACAACCTGGGCTGGTCGGTGCACGCCGCCATCGAGGCCGGCACCCTGCCGCGGCGCCTGCCGCTGCTGCGCCGGCTCTTCGAGGGGGCCGCGCAGGCGTACGCCACGGCGGGCCAGCCCGGCGGGCAGGCCAACAGCCTCACCAACCTGGGGTGGGCGGCCCTGCGCCACGGCGATCTGGCCCTGGCCCGCGACGCCCTGCGCCGCCGGGACGCCGTGGCGCCCCGCGGGTGGGACATCAACAGCGTGTTCGCCCGGCTGCTGTCGGCCGAGCTGGATCGCGTCGAGGGTCGGCTCGCGGCGGCCGAGGCCGAGCTGTCCGACATCGTGGCGTCCCCGGGGCTCGACGCCCTGGCGGAGCCCGTGTGGCAGGCGCTGCACGGGCTGGCGCGGGTGGCCCAGGCCCGAGGGGATCGCGCGGTGGCGCTGCTGCGGATCCGCGACGCCCTGGCTCGGGTGAGCGCCATCGGCCAGCGCGCCGAGCTTACGGCGGGCCGGGGGCGCTTCTTCGAGGCCCGGCGCGCGCTGGTGGATGACGCCCTGGCGCTGCTGCTCGCCCAGGGCCTGGTGGGCGAGGCCTTCACCGTGGCCGATGGGGCGCAGGCCCAGGTCATGCGGGCCTTCGAGGCCGAGGTGCGGGTGGATCGCCTGCCCCCCGCCGCGCGGGCCGAGTGGCAGGCCCGCCTCGAGGCCTACCTGGCGGCGCGGGCGGCCTTCGAGGCCGACGGGGAGCGGGGCGAGCTGCTGCCCGCGGCCCAGCAGGCGAGCTGGCGGGCCCAGCGGGCGCAGGCCTCGGACGATCTGGCCCGCGCCCTGGACCACGCCTACGCGGTGCTCGACGAGGCCGCGCCGGCGGACGCCTCGGCCGACGTGCCGGCGGCGGCGGTCCAGGCGGCGCTGCGGCCGGGGGAGGCGCTGCTGCTGCTGACCGATCACGGGGGCGCGGCGGGCGCCTTCCTGCTCACGGCCACCGCGATCCAGGTCGCCCCGGCTGAGCGCGATCTGCTGGCGCCCTTCGCCGAGGCGCTCACGGGCGTGACGCACCTGTTCGTGGTGGCGGGCCCGGTGCCCCGCGCCGAGTGGCTCGCGAGCGCGGGGGGCGCCCAGGGCCTGGCCATCCGGCGCTTTGGGGTCAGCCTGCTGCCCCACGCGGGCTTCCTGCTGCGGCGGCCGGCGGCGCCCACGGGGGCCTCGCTGGTGGTGGCCGATCCCACGGGGGATCTGCCGGCGGCCCGCAGCGAGGCCCGGCAGGTGGCGGCGCGCCTGCCCGGGGCGTCTCGGGTGGAGGGGGTCGCGGCCACCCGCGAGGCGGTGCTGGCCGGGCTGCGCGGGGCGGCGGCCTTCCACTTCGCCGGCCACGGCGTGCAGGCCCCGGACGCCCCCTGGGACGCCCACCTGCGCCTGGCCCAGGGCCAGCGCCTGACCCTGGCGGATCTGCTCACGGCGCGGCCGCAGGTGGGCACGGTGGTGCTGTCGGGCTGCGACACCGGCCGCCGGCTGGCCCTGGGGCGCCACGACCGGGTGGGGCTGGCCGAGGGCTTCTTGAGCGCGGGGGCCTCGGCGGTGCTCGCCACCCGGCGGGCCATCGGCGACGGCGAGCCCGCCGCGTTCCTCGACGCGTTCTACGCGGCCGGGGGGGCCACCCGCCCGGGCCCGGCCTTCCGTCAGGCTGCGCTGGCCCGCGAGGCCGCGGGTGACCCAAGCTGGCGCGCCTTTGCGCTGATCGGGTTCCCCTGACGGCGCCCGCGGCGAGGATCCCTGTGTTGGGGGGCCCTGGCGGGCCACGGAATTCCGTGCGCGGGCCTGTCGCCGCCTTGGAAATCTGTTGGCGCCCCGACCCATCGCCCAGCGAAGCCCTGTGAAACCAAGGCCGCCCACGTTGGCATTCCCGATGCATTGAGGTCACGCGGCGACAGGCCAAGAGGAGGAGAGCGATGATCCGCGTAGGCCACAGCACGAGGCGTTGGTTGATCATGGGGCTGGCCGGGGCGTTGACCCTGAGCGGCTGCGACAGCAACGAGCGGGTGCCCCCCACCGACGGGCCGGGCGACAACCCCGTGACCGCCGGGCTGCGGGTGGACGAGGCCGGCATCGCGGCCATCCCCCGCGAGGGCGCCCTGGACGTGACGGTGCTGCTGCGGCGGGCCGGCGCGGGCCAGGCCACCGGCCGGGTGGCCGTGACCCTGGAGCGGCTGGGCGAGGCGGTCGCCGTGGCCGAGGGCGACGCGCCCTTCACCACCGACGGCGACACCGCCCGGGTGCAGGTGCCCCTCACCCTGGCCGACGGCCTGGACCTCTCCGATCCCTCGGGCCTCGCCAACTACGTGATCCGCTACCGGGTCGCCTGGGACGGCGCCCCCCTCTGGGGCCGCCGCTCGCTCTTCGCCGCCGTCAAGCTCGCCGAGGCGCAGCTGCTGTCGAGCGACACCTTCCAGGTGGACGTGCCCGCCTTCGTGCGGCTGATGACCCGTGATCCCCAGACCGGTGAGGCGCTCGGCGATCTGCCGGTCACCGTGGGCCTGGCCCGCGGCGAGGGCGACGCCGCCGAGCTGGTGCCGCTGTTCGAGGGCCGCACCGACGCCTTCGGCCAGCTCTCCGCCTCGCTCACCGCGGGCGAGGCCCTGGTGGGCGGCGGCGAGCTGGTGGTGCGGGTCGAGACCCCCACCGGCGCGCAGGAGATGCGCGCCCAGGTGGCCGTGCAGCGCGCCACCAAGGTGCTGATCACCACCGACAAGCCGCTCTACCAGCCCGGCCAGACCATCCACCTGCGCGCCCTGGCGCTGCGGCGCCCCAACCTGGGCCCCGACGCCGGCGCGACGGTGGTGTGGGAGATCTTCGACGGCAAGGACAACAAGGTCGAGCGCGTCGAGAGCCGCAGCGACGACTTCGGCGTGAGCAGCGTCGACTTCAAGCTGGCCTCCGAGGTCAACATGGGCCGCTACCGCGTGGTGGCGACCGTGGGCGAGACGGTGACCGAGAAGACGGTCACCGTGGAGCGCTACGCGCTGCCCAAGTTCGACCTGGACGTGGATTTGGACCGCGCCGTGTACTTCGCGGGCGACCGCCTGGTGGGCACCGTGCGCGCCCGCTACTTCTTCGGCCAGCCCGTCGCGGGCGGCACCGTCAGCCTGAGCGCCAGCACCCTGGACGCCGGCGAGACCGTGTTCGCCAACCTGCAGGGCGCCACCAACGACGAGGGCCTGTACCAGTTCGAGCTGCAGATCCCGAGCTACCTGGTGGGCCAGCCCCTCGAGCAGGGCGGCGGCCTCATCAACCTGGCCCTCGAGATCACCGACACCGCCGGCCAGTCCCGCACCGCCAGCCAGATCGTGCGCGTGGCCCGCGGCCCGCTGGAGATCGCGGTGGTGCCCGAGAGCGGCAGCTACGTGCCCGGCGTCGCCCAGAAGCTCCTGCTGCGCACCGTGG
>JAUHVS010000710.1 GCA_030424955.1 bacterium
CTTCAGGGCCTCGGCGAAGCTCTTGGCCTTCTTCTCGGCCCCGCTGCGCCAGGTGCCAGGCACCTTGTTGCTGCCCTTCTGGGACATGCTGTTCACTTCGCCGAGGGCCTTGCGCTGGGCCTTGTCGTCGGACTTGCTGCCGATGCTGATGCCCTTCTTGCCACCGATCTTGATGCCAAACTGGGCCGCGGCGGGCGACGCGAAGGCCAAGGCGGCCAGGGTCGCCAGCGCGACCAGAATTCGACGGTTGGGCATGTCGCCCTCCTCTTGGTTGGCGCGGTCGTCTCCATCCCCGGCGAGCGACCACGTGGCGTGCTGGCTTTCGGACATTGCGGGGGGCCCGTCAACCCCCAAAAGAGTGACCAGGGAGTCATCAACACTGAGCGCCTGCGGTGGCCCCGCGGCTCAGTCGGTGCGCAGGCCCAGGCCGCGCACCATCGCCAGGGCGGTGGGGGTGTCGATGCGCGCCCCTTGCAGGCGCATGGCGTCGGGCCGCAGGGTCGGCAGCTGGGCGCCGCGCAGGTCGGCCTGGCGCAGATCGGTGGCGTCCAGGCTCGCGCCCGTCAGATCACAGCCGCTCAGCGACACCCGGCGCAGGCTGGCGCTGCTCAGATCGGCCTCTCGCAGGCGGCTGCCCTCGAAGCGCGCGCTGGTCAGGTCGAGGCCGCCGAAGCGCCCGAAGCTCAGGTCGCAGTCCACGAAGTGGGCCTCGAAGCGCAGCCCGCCGCCGGCGGTCCAGTCCACGCCCACCAGCTTGCAGTCGCTGAAGGTCACGTCCGCGAAGGTGCAGCCCGCGGGGCGCCACACCGACAGGTCGCAGCGCTCGAAGGTGCAGCCCTCGAACACCCAGCGGCGGGTGGTGGCCTCGGGCCAGGCGCAGCCCAGGAAGGTGCAGCCGTAGAACTCGGCGGGCTCACCGGCCTCGAAGGCCTGCCGCCAGGTGACGGTGGCGTTCTCGTAGAGCCAGCGGGCGGGATCGTAGGTCGTGATCGCGGACACGGGGCACCTTCGGCGGGGGCGGGGCGCCCGCATCTGAAGGGAGTCCGCCAGGGGATGCAAGGGGGCACGGGCGCGGGGCCAGGGCGGGGGGCCAGGCGCGGCTCAGCGCAGGGTGAGCCGGTAGAGCGTGTCGCCGCGCACGGCGCCCACCTGGTCGCCCAGGGGCACCAGGGTGAGCTCGCCCTGCAGCGCGGGGTCGACGATCTCGCGGCGGCCGGGGGCCCGCGGCGCGCTGGGGAACAGCGCCAGCGCGCCGTCGGCCCACAGCAGGCTCACGCCGCGGTCGAGGGTGAGCAGGCTGGCCTGGCCCGGGGCGTCGGGCAGCGTGCGGACGTCGGGATCACCGGGACCCAAGCGCACCACGAGCTGCACCCGCTGCGGGCCCTGCTGCAGGCACACCGCCAGCACCCCGCCGTCGGCCTGGGCGTCCACCACGACGCCAGCGGGCAGGGGCACCGTCAGCACCTGCCCGGCCCGCGGGGACACCAGGGCCTGCAGCCCGCCGGGCAGGCGCTCGATGGCGACGCCGTCCAGCAGCTCGGTGGCCGTGGGGCGCACCCGCGCCAGCACCCGCGGCGCGGCGAGCAGGCGGTCGCCCACGGGGTGCAGGCGCACCTCGACCAGGCTGTCGCCCACCAGCGCCAGCAGGCGGCCGTCGCGGGTGGCGGTGACGGCGCGGGCGCCCAGGTCGGTGTCGATGTCGGCCCGCCGCTGGGCGTCGAACAGGCGCAGCCGGCCCTGGTCCACGGACGCGATGACGGGGCGGTGGTCGCGGCCGCCGAAGCCGATGGCGACGGGGCCCGGCGGGCGCGGGCCGACCTTGCGGCGGTCCACCCACACGCCGTCGGCGCACACCACCACCAGGGTGCCCAGGTGCTCGATGGCGGCGTGGATCGCGCCCGGCGCCGTCCACACCGCGGTGACCGCGACGGCGCGGCCGTCCGGGATGCGGGTGATCGTGGCGGCGGCGGCGCCGGGCACAACCGGCGGGGGCGGCTGGCGCAGGCCGTCCTGGAACACCGCGCGGTACCAGGCGCGCAGGGCGTCGGGGATCACCGCCAGCGGGCGCGCCGACGGCGGCGCCGACACGGCGGGATCGAACACCGAGGCGTTGGCCTGCATGCGGGCCTCCAGGCCCTTCAGGCTCGGGTGCCCGCCCTTGTAGGGGTGCACGCCCACGAAGAGCTGGAAGGTGATGACGGCCCACGCGAACCAGTCGCTGCCCTCGTCGAAGCCCTGGGTGTGGCGGTCGCGCACGCTGTCGAGCAGGGCGTTGGCGGGGAAGCCCGGGGTCTGCCAGGCGTCCACGTCGATCAGGGCCACCGAGGCGAAGCGGGGGCCCACCAGCACGTTCAGCTCGTTGAGATCCACCACCAGCACCCCGTGGGCGTGCACGTGGGCGAGGGCCTGCCGCAGGCCCTCGGCCAGGGCGGCGCTGTGGCGATCGGTGAGGCCGTGGCGCTGCCGGAACCCCTTGGTGAACAGCCGGCACAGCGGGTGGCCGTCCGCCACGTGGCGCATGCTGAAGCCCACGGGCTGGCCCTGGGCGTCCAGCAGCGTGTCGACGGGGCGCACCACCTCGGGGGCGGTCAGCCGCCCCAGGGCGGCCAGCTTGGCGGCCGGCACCATGTCCTGTGGGTCGTGGTAGACCTTGTAGGCCCACCCGTCGGCGGCGAACACCTTGCCCTGGCCGCCCTGCGCCACGAAGCGATCGGGGGTCAGGTCGATGGCGGCGCCGGTCTGGGCGAGGATGTAGCGCATCTCAACCTCCGGGGGCGGTGGGGCAGGCGATCATCGCGACAGACACGTCGTCCAGGTGCCGCCAGCCGCGGGCGGTGGCCTGGTCGATGACCCGGCGCGCGCGGCGCTGCAGGAAGTGGCCGTGGGCGGCGGGCACCTGCAGCAGCGGCACCAGCACGTCGGCCAGGGGGACGGGCTCGAGCTGCCGGCTCGTCTCGTCGGCCGTGGGCCGGCGGAAGGTCTCGAGCCCATCGCTGAACAGCGCCACCAGGTCGATGTCGGCCCAGTCGAAGCGCCAGGTCAGCGGCTCGAACCCCGGCCGGTCGAGGGCGTCGCCCGGCCCGTCGGGGGTCTCGGCGCACACCACGCGGGCGTCGCCGAAGGTGGCCCGCCACGCCGCCAGCCGCGCGGGGCGCAGGGCGTAGGCGGGGTAGCCAGGGGCGCCGGCGGGGCACACCACGCGCCACCAGCGCAGGGCGCCGTCGCGGCCGCGGACCGCGAAGCCGCCGTCCCCGGCGATGGTGACCGTGACGCCCGCCCCGTCGGCCTCGGCGGTGAGGCGGGTTCGGGTGAGGCCGGCAGCGGCGAGAGCACGTCGACGGACGCGACCGGCAGCGGAGGCGGGAGCTCGACCACCGAGGGGACGACGGACTCGAGCGCTGGCAGCGAGAGCGAAGGGGTCAGCGGGACGACGAGCACGGGGGCAGAGACGACC
>JAUHVS010000711.1 GCA_030424955.1 bacterium
ACCCCGAGTACCGCCGCATGCTCTACGGCCAGATGCTCGACGAGATCGTGGCCGTGGGCGCCACCGATCTGCAGCTCGTCGTGCGCTGGCACCAGCCCGATCTGCAGGCGTCGCGGCTGGCCCGCCACCCCACCGACACGCCCCCCGACGCCCTGGTGGCCTGGGTGCTCGACGGCGCCCGCGCCCGGGGCCTGCGGGTGTTCCTCATGCCCATCGTGCACGTCACCCGGCGGCGCATCGGCGAGTGGCGCGGCACCCTCAAGCCGGCGGATCTCGACGCCTGGTGGGCCAGCTACACGGCGTTCGTGCTGCACTACGCCCGCCTGGCCGCCGGCCACGGCGCCGATCTGTTCGCCGTCGGCAGCGAGCTGGCCAGCCTGGAGCGCCACGCCGCGCGCTGGCGGGGGCTCATCGCCCAGGTGCGCGCGGTGTTCCCCGGCGAGCTGACCTACTCGGCCAACTGGGACCACTTCGAGCCCGTGCCCTTCTGGGACGCGCTGGACGCCATCGGCGTGACCGCCTACGTGGAGCTGAGCGACGCGGACGCCCCCACCGACGCCCAGCTCGACGCGGGCTGGCGGGGCTTCCGCCAGCAGCTCCGGCGCCTGTCGCTGGCGGTGGGCAAGCCCTACCTGCTCACCGAGGTGGGCTGGCCCGCGCAGCCCGACGGCGCCCGCCGCCCCTGGGACTACCGGCCCCTCGGCCCGCCCGATCCGGCGCTGCAGGCCCGGTGCTACGCCTCGCTGGTGCGCACCTGGCAGGGCGATCCCCGCCTGGCCGGCGCCTTCATCTGGAACTGGTTCGGGGTGGGCGGCCCGGACGACCGGGGCTACAGTCCCCGCGGCCGGGCCGCCGAGCGCGTGCTGCGCCACTGGTACCAGGGCTCACGGGAGGCGCCATGAGACGTCGGATCATCAAGATCGCCCTCGCGGCCGGGCTGTGCGCGGGGCTGGGCTGGCTGCTCGCGTGGCCCGTGCCCGTCGATCCCGTGGGCTGGGACGCGCCGCCCAACCCCGGCTACACGGGCCCCTTCGCCGCCAACACCCGGCTGGCGGGCGCCCAGCGCATCAGCGTGGGGCCCAGGGGCGGCCCCGAGGGCGCGGTGGTGGGCCCGGCCGGCGACGTGTTCGTGAGCACCGAGGGCGGCCGGGTCATGCGCCTCACCGCGGCGGGGGTGCTGCCCTACGCCCGCACCGGCGGGCGGCCGCTGGGCCTGGCCCTGGACGCCGAGCAGAACCTCTACATCGCCGACGCCTACAAGGGCCTGCTGGTGGTCGACAACCGCGACCGCCGGCTGAGCGTGGCCGTGGATCAGGTGGACGGCGTGCCCCTGGGCTACGTGGACGACGTGGCGGTCAGCCCCGACGGCCGGGTGTGGTTCAGCGACGCGTCCTCGAAGTTCGGCGCCGAGGCCAACGGGGGCACCTTCCCCGCGAGCCTGCTCGACCTGCTGGAGCACGGCGGCCACGGGCGCCTGATCCGCTTCGACCCCCGCAGCGGCGAGGTGGCGGTGGTGGCCCAGGGCCTCAACTTCGCCAACGGCGTGGTGGCCGACCCCCTCGGCCGCTTCGTGCTGGTGGCCGAGACGGGCCACTACCGGGTGCTCAAGCACCACCTCACCGGGCCCAAGCAGGGCACCACCGAGCCGCTGCTCGAGGGGCTGCCGTGCTTCCCCGACAACCTCAACCCGGGCGCAGACGGCCGCTTCTGGATGGGCTGCATCTCGCCGCGGAGCGCCGCGCTGGACGCCCTGTCGGGCTGGCCCTTCCTGCGCAAGATCGTGCAGCGCCTGCCGGCGGCGGTGCGGCCCAAGGCCAAGGCCTACGGGCACCTGATCGCCTTTGACGCCGAGGGCCGCGTGATCCACGACCTGCAAGACCCCAGCGGGCGGCTGCGCTACATCACGGGCGCCGTCGAGAGCGAGGGCTGGCTGTACCTCACCAGCCTGAAGCTGCCCACGCTGCACCGGCTGCGGCTGGCCGACGCCCTGGGGGTGGCCCCGTGAGCGCGCCCCTGCACGGTGTGGTGATCGTCGACCTCAGCCGGGTGCTCGCCGGCCCCTTCTGCACCCTGCAGCTGGCCGAGCTGGGCGCGCGGGTCATCAAGGTGGAGCACCCCGACGGCGGCGACGACGCCCGGGCCTTCGGGCCCTTCGTGGGCGACACGTCGGCCTACTTCGCCAGCGTCAACCGCGGCAAAGAGAGCCTGGCCGTCGACCTGAAGACCGCCGAGGGCAAGGGCCTGTTCGAGCGGCTGCTGGACCGCGCCGACGTGCTCGTCGAGAACTTCCGCCCCGGCACCCTGGCGAAGCTGGGCTACGACTGGGCGAGCCTGCACGCCCGCTGGCCGCGGCTGATCTACGGCGCGGTGAGCGGCTTCGGCCACACGGGCCCCGACGCCCGCCGGCCGGCCTACGACATGATCGTGCAGGGCATGGGCGGGCTGATGAGCGTGACCGGCGAGCCCGGCCGCCCGCCGGTGCGGGTGGGCACGAGCGTGGGGGATCTCACCGCCGGCCTGTTCCTGGCCAACGGCCTGCTGGCGGCCCTGTACCAGCGCGAGCGCACGGGCGCCGGCGTGTTCGTGGACGTCGCCATGCTCGACGGCCAGATCGCCATCCTCGAGAACGCCATCGCCCGCTACGCCGCCACCGGGGTCGCGCCGGGGCCGCTGGGCGCGCAGCACCCCACCATCACGCCCTTCGGCGCCTTCGCCGCGGCGGACGGCCACCTCACCATCGCCGCCGGCAACGACGCCCTGTTCCGCGCCCTGTGCGCGGCGCTGGAGATCCCGCAGGTGGCGGCCGATCCGCGCTTCGTCGACAACCCGGGCCGCACCCGGCACGCGGGGGCCCTGCAGGCCGCCCTCGAGGCCCGCCTGGGCGGGGCGTCGGTGGCCCACTGGCTCGACCGGCTCACCGCGGCGGGTGTGCCCTGCGGGCCCATCCAGGACGTGGCCCAGGCGGTGCAACACCCGCAGGTGCAGGCCCGCAACATGCTCGTGACCGCGGGGGGCCTGCCCATGGCCGGCAACCCCATCAAGATGACCGGCCTGGCCGATCCGCCCACGCGCCCGGCGGCGCCGGCGCTCGACCAGCACCGTGACCAGATCCTCGCGTGGCTCGACGCCACCCCGACCGACTGACGGAGGCGCCCATGTGGGATGACCGCTACGCCGAGCCCGGCTTCGCCTACGGCACCGAGCCCAACGACTTCCTGCGCGCGCAGGCCGACGCGCTGCCCGACGGGCCGGTGCTCTGCGTGGCCGACGGCGAGGGGCGCAACGGCGTGTTCCTGGCGCAGCGCGGGCACGCCGTGACGGCGGTGGATCTGTCGCAGGTGGGGCTGGCCAAGGCCCGCGCGCTCGCGGCCGAGCGGGGCGTGCCCCTCAGCACCGTGCACGCCGATCTGGCCACCTACGACCTGGGCGAGGCGCGCTGGTCAGGC
>JAUHVS010000712.1 GCA_030424955.1 bacterium
GCCTGCACACCCCGATGACTGGCTGCTCGAGGGCACCCGCCTGCACGATCTGACCGATCCCGGGCCGCAGCTGCTGCACACCGATCTGCCGGGCGCCCGGCCCGCCACCCTGGCCGCGCTCAAGGCCTGGTTCGAGGCCACCGGGCCCACCCTCACCCCGGGCGACACCCTGCTCATCGCCGTCACCGATCACGGCGAGCCCGACCCCGAGGGCGCCACCGACACCCGCATCTCGCTGTGGGGCGAGGCCCTGAGCACCCGCACCCTGGGCGGCTGGCTCGACGCCGTGCCCGACGACGTGCGGGTCATGCTGTGGATGAGCCAGTGCTACAGCGGCGGCTTCGCCGATCTGCGCGGGCGCCCCAACACCTGCGGCGCCTTCAGCACCACCCACGACCGGGTCGCCTACGGCTGCGACCCCAAGCTGGCGGGGCGGCCCGAGGTGGGCCACTTCATGCACCTGCTGCAGGGGCTGGCCCGCCACGGCACCCTGGCGGGCGCCACCGCCGAGGCCATGCTCAGCGACGACGCGCCCGACGCCCCACACCTCACCAGCGACGCCCTGCTGTTCGACGCCCTCGCCCGCGGGGCTGAGGCCGCCGGCGCCCCCTTCGAGGCCTACGTGGACGCCCGGCTGGCCCGCGCCGATCCCGCCCACCCCGCCTGGGCGCAGGTGGCCCGGATCTCGGCCCGCTATGGGCTCGGCGTGGTGCGCGGCTATGGCGACATCACGCGCCTGATGGACGATCTCGCCCGCAGCCGCTACGCCGCCGAGACCTGGCTCACCGCCTGGGAGCGCCCGCTGCACGCCGCCCTCAAGCGGCTGGCCGTGCCGGTGATCCGCCGGGTGGGCAAGCTGCCCGATCGCCCCGCCCGCCTCGCCGCCCGAGAGGTCGCCCGCGGGGCCCTGCGCGCCGCCCTGGACGCCGACGCCGATCGCCCAGCCATCGACGCGCTCCGCGGGCGGGTCACGGCCCTGCGGGATCTCGCGGCGCAGATCGATCTGCAAGAGGCCGCCGCCCTGCGCGTGGCCTACCTGCTGGCGCGCATCGCCGGGCCCCTCAGCCTCGCGCCGGCCGAGCGCGCGGGCCTCGACCAGCTCAACGCCTGCGAGGCCGCGCCGCTGCTGCCGCCGCTCACCGAGGCCCCGCCGCCCGCCCCGCACGACAGCCTGCCCCCGGTGAGCCGGGTGGCCGGCCAGATCGAGCTGCTTCGCCCGGGGCACCTGGGGATCACCTTCCGCGACCGCCGCGCCGGCGCCGTGCAGATCACCGGCTTCACCGCCACCAGCCCCGCCCGGGTGGCGGATCTGAGCGAGGGCGATCTCATCACCCACGTGGGCGACACGGCCCTCAAGCGCCCCGGCGACTTCCGCGCGGCGGTGCTCGCCGCCCCCGTGGGCCAGCCGCTCGCGCTCCAGGTGCGCCGCGGGCGCCGGCTGCGGCAGGTGATGGTGCGGCCCGCGGCGAGCCCGCTGCCGCCCGCCCCCCCCGGCCTCGATCAGGTGGTGCCGCCGTTGGGCCTCGTGCCCCTCGACGCTCAGCGGCCCACCCCCGCCATCGGTGAGGGCACCCCCACCCTGCTGTTCTTCTGGGCCCCCGACTGCGCGCCCTGCAAGCGCGCCGTGCCCTACGTGCAGGCCTGGGCCACCGCCCACGGGGCCCAGGTGATCGCCGTGACCCGTGAGCCCGAGGGCGCCGTGCGGCGCACCCTGGCGGGCTGGCCCGCCGCCCAGCCGTGGCCCTTCACCGTCGCCCTGGATCCCACCGACGAGGCCCACCGCCTGCTGGGCGCCGAGCAGACCCCCACCTTCGCGGTCGTCGACGCGCACCGCCGCCTGCTGGCGTGGGGCGCGGGCTTCGACGCCGACGCCGACACCCTGCCCCTGCAGCTCCCCGAGCCGGCCGCGCCCAGCGAGCCGTCGGCCACGCCGCCCTCGGGGCGGCCACCGGCGGGCGCAGATTGACCCGCGCCACCGCGGGCGGCTACGGTGCCCAGGTCATGTGGTTCAACATCAACGTCCTGCACCAGCCCGACGTCTGATCCGCCCGGATCACGGCGCGCCGCCGCGCCCTCGCTGAGCCACCCCAGACCGCACGTCACGTTCACAGCGTTTTGCCCACTCGATCCGCCGGCGCCGGCACCGATCGATCTGCACGAGGTTTCCCCCATGGCCGACAGCCTGCCCGTCATCACCGACGTCCCCGCCGCCCTCAAGCCCCCGGTGGACGCCGCCAGCCTGCGCCACACCGACCTGCTCGACGGCGACTTCTGGCGCAAGATCCCCGCCTACGCCAACGTCGACGAGGCCACCTTCCTCGACCACCGCTGGCAGTCGAAGCACACCATCACCAAGGTCGACAAGCTGCTCACCGCCATCGGCGGGCTCGTGCCGCAGGCCTTCATCGACGACGTGGCCGCGGGCTTCCGCCGCGCGCCCATGGCCGTGCGCATCAGCCCGTACCTGCTGAGCCTCATCGACTGGAACGCGCCCTACACCGACCCCCTGCGCATCCAGTTCCTGCCCGTGGGCAGCCGGTTCTTGCCCGATCACCCCAAGCTGGGCCTCGACAGCCTCGGCGAGCAGGCCGACGCCCCCACCCCGGGGCTCACCCACCGCTACCCCGACAAGGCGCTGTTCCTGGTCATCGACACCTGCCCGGTCTACTGCCGCTTCTGCACCCGCAGCTACGCGGTGGGCCTCGACACCGACCAGGTCGAGAAGGTGCAGCTCAAGCCCAAGAAGGACCGCTGGGATCGCGCCTTCGCCTACGTGCAGAGCCGGCCGGAGCTCGAGGACATCGTCATCAGCGGGGGCGACAGCTACAACCTGCGCGCCGACTGGATGCGCGAGATCGGCACCCGCCTGCTCGAGATGCCCAACATCCGGCGCATCCGCTTCGCCAGCAAGGGCCTGGCGGTCATGCCGCAGAAGGTGCTGACCGACGACGAGTGGTTCAGCGCGCTGGCGGACGTCAACGCCCTGGGGCGGCGCATGGGCAAAGAGGTGGCCTTCCACACCCACTTCAACCACGCCAACGAGATCACCGCCTACAGCAAGCGCGCCCTGGACCGCATGCACGCCGCGGGCATCACCGTGCGCAACCAGTCGGTGCTGCTGCGCGGCGTCAACGACACCCCCGAGTCCATGGGCCTGCTCATCAAGCGGGTGGGCCACATCAACGCGCACCCCTACTACGTCTACGTGCACGACCTGGTGCAGGGCGGCGAGGACATGCGCACCACCCTGCAGACGGCGCTCGACCTCGAGAAGCACGTGCGCGGCATGACCGCCGGCTTCAACACCCCCACCTTCGTGGTGGACGCCCCCGGCGGCGGCGGCAAGCGCTCGGCCCACAGCTACGAGGTCTACGACCGCAAGAGCGGCGTGTCGGTCTACACCGCGCCCTCGGTCAAGC
>JAUHVS010000713.1 GCA_030424955.1 bacterium
TCTCGATGTCGTCGAAGGCGACGCTACCCACCACCAGGATCGGCTGGGAATCGGCCATCAGTGCTGCTCCTCGGGCCACAGGTACTGACCGAGGATCGGCTGCAGGCGCCGCCGGGCCTCGGTGGGGATCAGGTCGGGGCGGGTCATCACGGCGACGCCGCCCCCCAACGCGCTGTGCGCGGGCCAGGTGACGTCGCCCATGGCGGCCACCCGGCGGCAGGTCTCGCGCAGCACGCGCTTGGCGGCCGCGACGTTCTGCTGAATCACGGCGATCACCGAGGCCACGCTCACCTCGTCGTGATCGGCGTGCCAGCAGTCGTAGTCCGTGCTCAGCGCGAGGGTGGCGTAGGCCAGCTCGGCCTCGCGGGCGAGGCGCGCCTCGGGGAGGTTGGTCATGCCCACCACCCTCGCCCCCCAGCTGCGGAACAGCTCGCTCTCGGCGCGGGTCGAGAACGTCGGGCCCTCGATGCACACGTAGGCGCCGCCGTCGTGCACCGTGGTGCCGCTCACCGCGCGGGCGCTGGCCAGCAGCACCTGCCGCAGGCCCTCCTCGACGGGATCACCGAACTGCACGTGGCCGACGCAGCCGTCGCCAAAGAACGTGTTCGCGCGGTTGCGGGTGCGGTCGATGAACTGGTCCACACACACGAGGTGCCCCGGCTCGATGTCGAGGGCCAGGGAGCCGACGGCGGAGACGCTGATCACGTGACGCACGCCGAGGGACTTCAGGGCCCACAGGTTGGCGCGGTAGTTGACCTCGCTCGGCAGCAGCCGGTGCCCGCGGCCGTGGCGGGGCAGGAAGGCGCAGCGGACGCCCTCGAGGGTGCCCAGCACCAGGGCGTCCGAGGGCGCACCGTAGGGGGTGTCGATGGACACCGACTCCACGGCCGTCAGCCCCTCCATGTCGTAGAGGCCGCTGCCCCCGATGATGCCAATCAAGGCGTCTGCCATGGTTGAGACTCCCGCCGACCTTCCGAGGGCCGGCCCGTTTCAGGCCGCGGTGGGCCGCTCGCCCAGCTGGCCGCAGGCGGCGTCGATGTCGAGGCCCTTGGTGACCCGCACGGTGACGGTGAAGCCTTGGGCGTCGAGGATGCGATGGAAGGCGTGGACGCGGTCCTCGGCGGGCCGGTCGTAGCCTGGGCCCTGGAAGGGGTTCCAGGGGATCAGGTTGACGCGCACGGCCATGCCACGCAGCAGATCGCCCAGGCGACGGGCGTCCGCGTCGGTGTCGTTCACGCCACCGAGCAGCACGTACTCCACCGTGAGCTTGCGCCGCGGCGGGAGCGGGTACGCGCGCAGCGCCGCCATCAGGCTGGCGATGGGCCAGCGCTTGTTGACGGGCATGATCGCGTCGCGCACCTCGTCGGTGGTGGCGTTCAAGCTCAGCGCGAGGTTGACCGGCACCGTCTGACCCAGGCGCTCGATCTGGGGCACGAGGCCGCTCGTGCTCACGGTCACCCGGCGATGGGAGTACCCCAGGCCATCGGGATCACAGATGCGGGCGAGGCTGCCGATGACGCCATCGAAGTTGTGCAGCGGCTCGCCCATGCCCATGTAGACGAGGTGCGTGATCCGCGCCCCCTCCGGCAGGTGGGCCCGCGCCACGATCACCTGATCGACGATCTCGCCGGGCGTGAGGTGCCGCGACAGGCCGAGGGTGCCGGTGTAGCAGAACTGGCAGTCGAGGGCGCAGCCCACCTGGCTCGAGAGGCACTGGGAGAACTTGTTGTCGCCCATCGGGATCAGCACGGTCTCGACCGCGGCGCCGTCATCGAGCTTGATGGCGAGCTTGCGGGTGCTGTCGATGGACTCGGAGACCCGCCCGACCCGCACCCGGCCGACGGCATAGCCCTCGTCCGTGAGGCGGGTGCGGAGGGCCTTCGACAGGTTGGTCATCGCGTCGATGCTGCGGGCGCCCTTCTGGAAGACCCACTGGTACACCTGCTTGGCGCGGAAGCGGGGCTCACCCCACGACGCGAACAGCGCCTCGAGCTCGGGCAGGCCGAGCTCGGTCAGGTTCTTGATGGGCAGCTCAGGGCGAATCGACACGACAACCTCAGGCGGCTCAGCCGCAGATCTCGATGCTGCGGAAGAAGTAGGCCACCTCGACGGCGGCCGTCTCGGGGGCGTCGCTGCCGTGCACGGTGTTCGCGTCGATGCTCTCGGCGAAGTCCGCGCGGATGGTGCCGGCCGCGGCCTCCTTCGGGTTCGTCGCGCCCATGAGGTCGCGGTTCTTGGCGATGGCGCCCTCACCCTCGAGGACCGAGATGAATACCGGGCCCGAGATCATGAAGTCGACCAGGTCCTTGAAGAAGGGGCGGGCCTTGTGCACCGCGTAGAAGCCCTCGGCCTCCGCGCGGGACAGCTGCTGCAGGCGGCCGGCGACGATGGTCAGGCCGGCGGCCTCGAAGCGGGACAGGATCTGCCCGATGAGGTTCCGCTTGACGCCGTCGGGCTTGATGATGCTGAGGGTGCGCTCAATGGCCATGCTGTGGACTCCCGGTGTGTTGGGGTGGATCAAAAAGGCGCGCCTTCTTAGCGCAATCCCCCCGGGAGAGCAAGGCCGGCCGGGGCCCCGGCGGGCGCCCCCTTGGTGGGGCCCCCGCGGGGCTCACCGGGCGGGATTCAGAGCACGGACTTGAGCGTGGAGCCCAGGTCCGCCGGCGTCGCGCAGCACTTGATGCCCGCCGCCTCGAAGGCCGCGAACTTGTCGGCCGCCGTGCCCTTGCCACCGCTGATGATGGCGCCCGCGTGGCCCATGCGCCGGCCGGGGGGCGCCGTGGCGCCCGCCACGAAGCCCACCACCGGCTTGGTCATGTTGGCCTTGACCCACTCCGCCGCCAGCTCCTCCGCCGTGCCGCCGATCTCGCCGATCATGATCACCGCGTCGGTGTCGTCATCGGCCTGGAAGGCGCTGAGCACGTCGATGAAGTTGGTGCCGTTGATGGGATCGCCGCCGATGCCCACGCAGGTGCTCTGACCGATGCCGAGGGCGGTGAGCTGACCCACCGCCTCGTAGGTCAGCGTGCCCGAGCGGCTCACGACGCCCACGCGGCCCTGCTTGTGGATGTGACCGGGCATGATGCCGATCTTCGCCAGCCCCGGGCTGATGACGCCGGGGCAGTTCGGGCCCACCAGCCGGCTCTTGCTGTTCGCCAGCGCGGCCTCGACCTTGAGCATGTCCAGCACCGGGATGCCCTCGGTGATGGCGATGATCAGCTCCACGCCAGCAGCCATGGACTCGAGGATCGCGTCGGCCGCGAAGGGGGGCGGCACGTAGACGACCGCGGCGTTCGCGCCCGTCTCGGCGACGACCTCCTTCATGGTGTCGAAGACCGGCACGCTGTCGTCGAACCGCTGCCCACCCTTGCCGGGGGTGCAGCCAGCCACGACGTTCGTGCCGTACTCGATCATCT
>JAUHVS010000714.1 GCA_030424955.1 bacterium
GTAGTCGCGGAGCTGCGAGAGCACGCTGATGAGCGCGTCGCCCGTGAGCACATCGATCTCGTCGAGGAGCAGGACGAGCGGGCGCGCAGATGCTTGGCACCAGGCGGACAGGCCAGTCGAGAGGAGGCCGAGCGTGGGTGCATCGGGCCACTGTGCCCGAGGGGCGGCCGCCGGCGCCAGCGCGCGCTGGCGCGATCTTGAGGGGGGGGGCGGGGGCCTCAGGCCTCGGGGAACTCGACGTTGGCGAGCATGGCCTTCAGCTCACCGGCCTCCCACATCTCGCGCATGATGTCGCTGCCGCCCACGAACTCCCCCTTGATGTAGAGCTGGGGGATGGTGGGCCAGTTGGCGTACTGCTTGATGCCCTGGCGCACGTCGGGATCGCTGAGCACGTCGAAGGACGCGAAGGGCGTGCTGAGGTCCTTGAGGATGTTGGCCGCCATGTTGCTGAACCCGCACTGCGGGAAGTCGGGCGTGCCCTTCATGAACAGCACCACGGGGTAGGTGGTGACCATCTGCTTGATGCGCTGCTGGACGTCGTCACTCATGAGATCACTGCTCCTCGGCCTGCTTGGGCGTGAAGGTCTTGAAGGTCAGGGCGTGGATGGGGCCGTGCATCAGCTCACCCAGGGCGGCGTAGATGGCCCGCTGGCGCGCCACGCGGCTCATGCCCTCGAAGGCGTCGGCGATGATCACGGCTTCCCAATGATCCTGGGTGCCCGTCAGGTCTTCGAGCTGCACCGACGCCCCCGGGAGGGCGGCCTCGATGCGCTGGACGATCTGCTCGGCGATGGACATGGACGACCTCGTGGCTGTGCGCGCGGGAACAAACCGGGGCAGGGTGGCGCCCCCGGGGGGCCGGCGCAAGCCCCCGTGAACACCCGAAGATGCCCAGGCGCGCGCCGAGGTCGCAGGTGGATCGCCCGGTTGACGAATGGCCCGTTCGGCACCACCATTCGCCCGCGCAACCGGGAGCGTTGATGAGCGAAGACCGCAGCGAGACCCTCGAGGGTGATCTGGTCACCGATGAGGACGAGGACGAGGAAGAGCTCGACGATGAGCTCGAAGACGAGGTCGGTGCGCCCGAGCGCGTGCCCCGGGCCAGCGCCAGCGGCGACGAGCTCCTCAAGGCCGACGGCTTCACTCGCTACCTGTCCGAGATCCGCAACTACCCGCTGCTGACCCGCGAGGAGGAGCTCGAGGTCGCCACCGCGTACTTCGAGGACGGCGACAAGATCGCCGGCCGGCGGCTGGTGACCGGCAACCTGCGGCTGGTGGTGAAGATCGCCCTGGAGTACCGCCGGGCCTGGGTCAACGTGATGGACCTCATCCAAGAGGGGAACATCGGCCTCGCCGAGGCGGTGAAGCGCTACGACCCCTACCGGGGCGTGCGCTTCTCGAGCTTCGCCCGCTATTGGATCCGCGCGCTGATCCTGCAGTACATCCTCAAGAACTTCCGCATGGTGTCCTTCGCGAGCACCCGCGCGGGCCGTAAGCTGTTCTTTCGACTGGAGAAAGAGCGCGCGCGCCTGATGCAGGAGTACGGCGAGGCGAGCACCAAGATGCTGGCTGAGAACCTCGAGGTCAGCGAGGCCGACGTGGTGGCCGCCACCGTGCTCAAGCAGGCGCCGCTGTCGCTGAACACCCCCCGGGGCGACGGCGACGAGGGGGGCGGCCGCACGCTGAGCGACGTGCTGCCCGACGGCGGCGAGGACGTCGAGGCCGAGGTGGTGCAGAGCCAGCTGATGGCCACGGTGGACGGGCACATGCAGGCCTTCGCCGCCGATCTGACCGACGAGCGAGAGCAGGCGATCTGGACGGAGCGGCTGGTGGCCGAGGATCCCGTCGCCCTGGCCGTGCTGGGCGAGCGCTTCGGGGTGTCCCGCGAGCGCATCCGGCAGATCGAGGCCCGCATGAAGAAGCGCCTCAAGCAGCACCTCACCGAGGCCCTGGGCGACGAGCTCGAGCTCGACTTCGCGCAGGACTGACCCGGGCGCGGCGCCGGGGCCACGCAACAGGCTGGCATCCACCCCCCAGGTTGGCGCAGGCTCTCGCCCCAATCACGTCCGTCGCGTCCCAGGACCGACCGCCCAGATCCGGCGCCCCCGCGCGCCGTGGCCCATGCCCAGGAGGCCCGCCATGTCGATCCAGCAGACCCTCAACGACCAGCTCAAGGCCGCCATGCGGGCGCGCGACAAGCGCACCCTGAACCTGGTGCGCATGCTGAAGAGCAAGATGACCGAGACCACCACCACCAAGGGCTTCAGCGGCGAGGTCGACGACGCCCTGTGGCTGTCGGTGATCACGGCCTACCACAAGCAGCAGAAGAAGGCCCTGGAGCAGTACGAGGCCATCGGCGAGGCCGCGGCCGAGCACATCGACGAGATCAAGTTCGAGCTCGGCGCCCTGGAGCAGTTCCTGCCGAAGCAGGCCGACGAGGCCACCACCCGCCAGTGGGTGGCCGAGGCCGTCGAGGGCGCGGGCGGCAAGGACAGCGCCAAGCTCGGCGCGGTCATGGGCGCCGTGATGAAGGCCCACAAGGGCGAGGTGGACGCCAGCCTGGTGCGCCAGCTCGTCGCCGAGGCCCTCGCCTGAGCCCAGGCTGATCTCGCCCGGGCGCCCGAGGCTGGCCCGGGCTGCCTCGGGCCAGGCCGCTCAGGCCACCATCAGGCCCACCACCCACGCCGCAAAGCTCAGCACCGTCAGCGCGCCAAACCGGCGCGCGGCGGGGCCCTGCACCCGGGCCTCGCGGTCGAGGCCCTTGAAGATGAAGCCCAGCGCGCCGAGCACCCAGCCCAGGAACGACAGCACGACCCACAGCGACGCCCAGGGCGACGGGATCGGGTCGAGGGCCAGCAGGGCGGCGTGATCGGCGATGAGGGTGTCGCGGTCGCGGCCCGCGAGGGTGTCGGGGTGGCCCTCGGCGAGCTGCTGATCGGCGGTGAGCCGCGCGAGGCGGGCGTTCACGTCGGCCAGGCGATCCCCAAAGGGGCTCAGCAGCCAGCGGGTGGCCAGGATGCCGCCGCGCAGGCGGCGCAGGGCCTGCAGGGCCCGGGCGCGGTCGCCGCGCTCGACGGCCTCACGGGCCAGCCGGTCGAGGGCGTCGGCGGCCTTCACGGGGGCGCTGGCCAGCGGGCTGTAGCTGCGCACGGCCCACTGGTAGTGCCGCACGGCGCCGTCGAGGTCGCGGCGGGTCTCGGCGGCCTGGGCGGCGTCGAGGTCGGCGCTCGCGCTCACGGCCACACGGATCCAGAGGGCCGCGAAGACGACCAGGGCGGCGCCGGCGAACCACCTCACGGGCGCATCACACGAAGTCGCGGCGCTGGAAGAGCAGGGCGGCCAGGGTGAGGCAGGCCACCACGTAGGTCAGCCCATACACCGTCGACCAGCCCACGTAGCTCCACTCGATGGCC
>JAUHVS010000715.1 GCA_030424955.1 bacterium
GCCGAGAGCAACGTGTACTTCGCCACCGGGCCCATCGCGGGCTTCTTCGGCTACATCGCCGATCCGGGCGACTTCAACTTCGCGGGGCTGCCCCACCGCCTGTGGATGCTGTCGAACCGCCTGGGGCCCGTGGGCCTGGGCGCCACCCCCGGGGCCAGCTGCATGCACGTCGCCACCGGGCGCGAGAACGCCCGCCGGCCCTTCATCGCCTGGCCACCCGCCGGGCCGTTCCCCTACGACGCCACCCTGGCCGAGACCACGGGCTGGTCGATCCAGTCCGACACCATCAACTTCCAGGGCGCCACCGTGGCGGTCACCCGCGACGGCGAGGGCATGCCGGTGGACGTGCGGGTGCTCCAGGCCCAGTACGGCGCGGCCCACGGCATCGCCTTCATCCCGCAGGGGTGGGCGCCGGCGCCGGGCGAGGCCTACGACGTGCGGGTGATCGGCGCCACTGAGGTGGTGCGCTACACCGTCGAGTTCTTGGACTGCGGCGGCGAGTAGGCCGGCCTCAGGGCGTGGCGAAGGGGTCCGAGAACCGCGGATCGGTCAGGAAGCTCGGATCGGTGAGCGCGTTGAGGAAGGCCAGCAGATCGGCCCGCTCCTCGTCGCTCAGGATGAACCCGTTGATGATCGGGCTCTTGAGGGGGTTGGCGCGGCCGTCCCCCGCGTCGATGCCCATGGTCAGGCGCTGGCCGCCCTCTTCATAGAGCCGCACCACCTCTTCCAGGGTCTCGACGCTGCCGTCGTGCATGTAGGGCGCCGTGACGCCCACGTTGCGCAGGGTGGGCGCCTTGAAGCGCCCCATGTCGGCGGGATCGCCCGTGGCCTCGTGCAGGCCCTGGTCGCGCACGGGGTAGGCCCCGTTGAAGTCCACGTTGTACAGCCCGGTGTTGTGCCACACGCGGTCGAGGATGGCGGTGCTGTCGTGGGCCGTCGACGCGCTGAAGTTGAAGCCGCCGTGGCAGTGGTGGCACTCCAGCCGCTCGCTGAAGAACAGCGCCATGCCCCGCAGCTCGCTGGCGTTCAGGGCGTTGAGATCCCGGCCGTAGGCGTAGCGATCCACGGAGCTGTCGGCGCTGATGAGGGTGCGCACGAAGCTCGCGATGGCCTGGACCACCAGGTCGAAGTTCATGGATTCATTGGGGAACGCGGCCTTGAAGAGCGCTGGGTACTCGGCGTCGGCCGCGAAGCGCGCCAGGATCTCGGCCTCGTTGCCGCTGACCCCCAGCTCCACCGGGGTCTCGCCGAACATCGGCACCAGGTGCTGCTGCTCCAGGGTGAGCAGCAGCGGGCTCGCCCAGGTGTAGCTGGTGCTGTAGGCCACGTTGGTGAGGCTCATGGAGTTGCGCCGGTGCGCCTCCCCGGTGCTCCCCAGCGGCACCGCGAGCCCGTCGCTGAAGGCCAGCGCCTGCTGGTGGCAGTCGGCGCAGGCCTGGGTGCCGTTGCCCGACAGGCGGCGGTCGTAGAACAGCCGCCGGCCCAGCTCGACCTTGGCGTCGCTCATGGGCGTGTCGGCGGGCACGGGCGGCCGCGGGAAGCCCACGGGCAGGGCCCACTCATAGGGGGTGGCCGCCACGGGCTCGGCCCCGTCGTCGCAGCCCACCAGGGGCAGGATCAGGGCGGCACAGAGCCAGGGCAGCCACGGTCGCATCGCTTACTCCACGCGGAAGGCGCGCTGGCCCGCGCAGCCGTTCACACAGTCGCCGGTCTCAAAGTCCAGGCCGAAGCCCGCGAACACCGGCCCACACTCCGTGGCGTCGTTGGCGGCCGACATGCAGCCCGGCGACGTGTCGGGGGTGTTGACCGTGACGTCGGCCTCGGCGAGCAGGGCCGCCACATCAAACACCACGGTCTGCGTGGCGGCGTCAAAGCCCGACAGCGCGATGGTGGGGCGGTTGGGGTGGCCGCAGGGGCTCGTGGGGGCCGTGGTGGGCGCCGGGCTGTCGCAGAAGGTGCTGCCCAGGTGCACGAACCAGCCGTTGGCCGGGGCGGGGTTGTCGTTGAGCAGATCCACCCGCACGAACTTGTAGCCCGTGGACCACGCCCAGAACATCGAGCCCAGGTTCAGCGGGCTGGGGGCGGCCGCGGTGTCGAGGTGGTTGAGACCGGCCGGCACGCCCAGGGTGAACTGCACGCCGGTGTAGGTGCCGGCGGGCACCGTGCCGGTGACCACGTCGTTGAGCTCGGCGTTGCCGCTGTCGGCGCAGGGGCCGGTGCCGTCCTCGAAGTCGAGCAGGGCCACGGCCTCGGACTGCCAGGGCGAGCGGGCCTCGAGGGCCAGGGGCACCGCCTCGCCGGCGTCGGTGAGCAGGGCCACCTCGCTGACGTAGAACCGCAGATCCTTGACCGTGACCGCGCCCTGGGTGGCGCCGACGCCCTCGACGCGCACGCCGCAGGCGGCGGGGGTGTCGCCGAGCTTGGCGGCGAAGCGCACCGACACCGCCTGGGGCTCAGCGGCGGCCGGGCTGTCGTCGTCGTCGCACCCGACGGCCAGGGGGGCCAAGGCGGCCAGGGCGAGGGGGGCGAGGGCGCGGGGGGCGCGGGCGGCGAACGGGAAGACCATGGATCCACTCCAGCGAGGGGTTGAGGCGCCGGACTCTGGCTCAGTGACCCGATCGGTTTCAACGCGGCATTTTGCCGCGCATGCGATCAAAATGTCCGTTGCACCCACCGCCGCGCCTCCCTAGCGTGCGCCCCCATGTGGCGCCTCTCTCCAACCCAGATCGCCTGCGCGCTCGCCCTCGTGGTGGGCTGCGGCGACGACCAGGCCCCCGCCGAGGCAGACGCCGCGACGTGGGATCCCTTTGCAGATCATGGCCATAGCGACGGCTGCGGCGATGATCACGACCACTACCAGCCCGGCATGGCCCGCACGACCGAGGCCGGCGGCTACCGGCTGCGCCTCACGGTCACGCCCGATCTGGGCGTGGGCGACCGCACGCTGATCCTCGCTGTGCGCGACGCCGACGGCGCCCCCATCGAGGGCGCGACGGTGCAGATCGAGGTGCCAGGCGCGATCGCCGTGACCGACGCTGTCACAGATGCAGCCGGCGAGGTTTCGTTGCCCTTCGCCCTGCCCTCAGCGGGCGTTTGGCCCCTGCAGATCCAGGTGGACGGCCCCGCGGGGCTCGACGTGGCCACCCTGGTGTGGTGCCTGTGAGCCCCCGGGGGCTGGCCCTGGCCCTCGGCTGCGCCCTGGCCCTCGCCCCCGCGGTGGGTCAGGCCTGCGCCGCGTGCGCCTGCGGCGATCCCACGCTGACCACCCTGGGCACGGGCCGGGCCTTCGCCGGCCGCCTGCGCCTGGGGCTCATGGCCCACCACCGCAGCGAGACGGAGGGCGCCGCCACCACCACCGAGGACCAGCTCGCCCTGGCCGTGGCCTACAGCCCCGCCGGCT
>JAUHVS010000716.1 GCA_030424955.1 bacterium
GCCGCCAGCCAGGCGCATGCCATCGCCAGCGGGGCGGAAGAAGTGATGCCACCCACCGATGTCGGCGGAGTGCTGGTGTCCTTGCTGAAAGCTCCGGACGGACACGAGATCGAGCTGGTCCAGCCGCTTGGCTAGCTGGCGCGCTTTCCGGCGCGTCCGCCGATCACCCCGCCGTTAACCACACCCAGCGTGAACACCAGCGCAGCGATGATCAGGCGCGGCAGGTACGCCACCAGCCCCCCGAGCCCCGCGGCCACCCCCTGGATGCCCGCCACGTCCGCCGCCACCAGCAGGGTGATCAGCGCGCCGCCAAACAGCGTCACCCGCCCCGCGAGGTGGGCCACGCCCGCGCGCAGCCCGGCCGCGTAGAGCACGGTGGTCAGGCCCAGCTTCTCGGCCGCGGTCTCCAGGCCCAGGCGGCGCACCAGCCACGCCACCAGGCGGGCCATCAGCTGGCTCGCCACCAGGCCGCCGACCAGCACGGCCACCACCAGCGCGGCCGTGGGCGCCGCCGCCCACAACCGCTCACGCACTGTGTCCATCGTCGCTCTCCTCTGCAGCCTGCGCCGCGTCGGCCCCGGTGGGGGCCCGCGTCGCGTCCCGATCGTCTTGGACCGTCGCCCCCACGTGCAGGGCCAGGTTGATCGCGTCCCGCACCAGGCGGCGGACCAGCACCAGCCGATCCGGGCTCGAGAGCCGGTCGTCGGACTCCACGGCCCGCAGCCGGCTCAGCGTGTGCTCGCGCAGCCGCGGATCGACCGCCTGCACGTGGGCCCGCAGCGCCGCAAACACGCGGTGGAACGCGCGGTCCTCAGCCTCCCAGTCGCTCATCAGCGTCTCCCCCCCGCCCGCTCGCGGTGGACCTCAATGAAGCGGGCCCGCGCCCGGCTCAGTCGCATCTTCGCGGCGGGCACCGAGGTGTCCCACAGCGCCGCCAGCTCAGGGGGGGTCAGCCCCTCCACGTGGCGCAGCACGAGCGCCTCGCGCCAGGCGTAGGGCAGGCGCGACAGCACATCCACCAGCTCGGCGTGCGCCAAGACCCCCTCGAAGGCCACCTCGACGTGCGCCACCTCGGGCAGCACGCCAGGCAGCCGCTCCCGGATCCGCCGGCGGGCGTTGAACGCCTCGCGGGTCCCGATCACCCGCAGCCAGGCCCGAAAGCGCCCCTCGCCGCGGTACCGGGCCAGCGCCAGGTAGGCCTTGGTGAAGGTCTCCTGGGCGACATCCTCGGCGTCCCCCTGGTTGCCCAGCAGCGCCGTGAGCATGCGCACCAGCCAGCCCTGCTCCCGCAGCACCAGCTCACCGAACGCCGCCCGCCCCTTGGCGCCGCCTCGGCGGGCGATCTGCACGAGCGCGTCCTCGGACAGCTGCTCGGTCCCAGGCCCCAGGGCGCGGCTGAACAGCCACGTCCCGACGCCGGCCAGCCAGCTCACCATGGCGCTGCCTCCTCCCCCCCGGGGGGGCTGCCCCCGAGGCCTCGCACCGTACGCCCCACACGCCGTGCGCTGGGGCGCCCCCGTCAAAAGAAGTACATCAGGGCCGCCCCCAGGCCCGCGTGGGTGGTGCTGGTCGACAGCGACTCGTCGCCGCTGTCGATGCGCTCGTTGCCCACGAGCCAGTGCACGTCCACCGTCAGGCGCAGCTGAAACCTCGGCTCGAAGAAGTAGCCCGCCCCCGCCTGCCCCGACAGGGCGAAGCCGGCGGTGTCGGTGGACTCGCTGATCTTGCGGGCCTGGGGTGTCCCGTCCTCGAGCAGCTCCGTGATCCGCACCGAGCGCGACGCCCCGCCGAAGTAGCCGCCCATGCCCAGGCCCCCGATGAGGCTCAGCCGCTGGCCCACCGGCAGGTGGTAGCGCACCTTGGCCTCGAGCAGCCAGGCCACGTCCGTCGTGTCGCCGTCGTCGCCCCGGTCGAGGCGCTGCACGACGATGCCCGGCGCGAAGGCGACCTCGAGGCCGCGGGCCACGAAGAACCCCACCTCGGGCGCCATGCGGGTAAACAGCGTGGCGTTCGACGCCGAGCCCCCCTCGGGCAGATCGTTCTTCGCGCTCGTGAAGGCGAACGAGCCGCCGAACCCGCCGGTCCAGGTGCCCGCCGTCAGCGGCGAGACCGGGCCCACCGCCGGGGCCCCCGGCAGGGCAGGCGCGCCCCGCTGGCTCGCCTCCCAGGCCGCAAAGGGATCCGGCTGGGCGACCGCTGCGCCGCTCCACAGGCAGGCGGCCGCCAGCAGGCAGCCCGTCATCATTGGTGTCCGCATCTCAGCTCCCCACCAGCGCCAGGCGGATCTCGACCCGCCGGTTGGTCTCACGCCCGTCGGCGGTCGAGTTGTTCGCGATGGGGGCCGCTTCACCGCGCCCCACCGCCGAGACGACGTCCGCCGCGACCCCGGCGGCGAGCAGCGCCCGCCGCACCGCCTCGGCCCGTCGCTGGGACAGCGCCAGGTTCGCCGCCGTGCGGCCGCGGCTGTCGGTGTGGCCCTCGATGGTCACCCGGCCCAGCAGCGCCGCGTTGTGGCGCAGCACCGCCGCCAGCGAGGCGACGCTGCCCTGGGCCTCGGGCGTCAGGGCGTCCCCGCCCGACACGAAGGTGATCTTGGGCGTCACCAGCAGCCGGTCCCCGGCCTGCGTCACCCCCGAGATCTCGGGCGGCACCTCGAAGCCCCGCGGCCGCGCCTGGGCCGCCGTGAGCAGGGCCTGCGCCCGCGCGATGCTCTCGCTCGCCTCGCTCACGGCCCCCGTGGCCAGCAGGGTGGCCGCGCTGCGGCGGACCTCATCGACCCGCGCCAGCTCAGCGGGCGCGCGGCGGTCGCAGCCGTCGCGCTGGCACGCCTCGCGCTGCGCGTCCAGGGCGGCCAGGGCGGCCTCGGCCTGCGCCTTGTCCGCCTCGGCCGAGGTCTCGCGGCGCTCGGCGGCCCGCGCCTCCTGATCGGCCAGCGCCTTGCGCGCCTCGGCGGCCTTCGCGGCCTCCGCGTCGCCCCGGGCGTTGGCCTCGACCACCGCTGCGGCCGCCGCCTCAGCCTGCTGCCGCGCCGCCTCGGCCGCCGCCTTGGCGTCCGCCAGCGCGTCGGTGCCGGCGGCCGGCGAGGCCCCAGCCAGCTGCAAGAACGCCTCGGCCGCCGAGTCCGCGTAGGTGCGGGCCGTCCCGTAATCCTTCGCCGCCCACGCCTGCCGCGCCCGCGCCAGCGTGCGGTCAGCGGCGCTGAAGTCGGCCTGGGCCGGGCCCGTCGTGGCCCGGGGCTGCGCACGGTCTCGGGCCGCCAACGCCTGGACGACCGCCCCATACGCGGGCCGCCAGTCGGGGGCCACCGGGCCCTCGCCGGGCGCTGCCGGGGCGCCGCCCGGGCTGGGAGCCGCGGCCGAGGCGGCCGGGTCTGTGGCCGGGGCCGGCGCGGCCGACTCGA
>JAUHVS010000717.1 GCA_030424955.1 bacterium
TGACCGGTGCAGGCAGCTTCAACAACGACGCGTTCCAGCGCGACCAGATGCGCGTCAAGCAGTTCTACTACGACGAGGGCTACATCAAGGCTGATGTCGGCGCCACCAAGGTGGAGCTGAGCCCCGACCGCAAGCAGATCCACGTGACGATCCCGGTGGAGGAGGGCGAGCGGTTCAAGACCGGCGAGCTCGACATCACGGGGGACTTCCTGCCCGACCACCCCAAAGAGGAGATGGTCAAGCTCATCGCCCTGAAGACGGGCGACTGGTTCTCCAGCCGCGGCCTGCGCGAGACGCTCCAGAAGGTCGGCGATGTCTACAAGGACGCCGGCTACGCCTACGTCAACATCGTGCCCAACACGCAGGTCAACGACGACGCCAAGGTGGTCAACCTCACCATCGACGTCGACAAGGGCGAGAAGGTGCGCTTCGGCCGCATCCAGGTGGTGGGCAACACCCGCACCCGCGACAAGGTCATCCGCCGCGAGCTGCGCATCTACGAGGGCGAGTACTACTCGTCCACGGCGCTGCAGCGCTCCAAGCAGCTGGTCACCCGGCTGGGCTTCTTCGAGACCGTCGACATCCAGACCACCCGGGGCGCCGACGAGGCGACCATGAACGTGGTGGTGGACGTCAAAGAGAAGGCCACCGGCACGTTCCAGATCGGCGCGGGCTTCAGCTCCATCGAGAGCTTCGTGGGCCAGGCGCAGATCGCGCAGAACAACCTCTTCGGCCGCGGCCAGAACCTGAGCCTGCAGGCCACCCTGTCGCGGCTGCGGACCATCGCGAACCTGCGCTTCGCCGATGACTACTTCATGGACACGCGGGTGCGCTTCGCCACCAACGTGTACCGGTTCGAGACCAACTTCCGCGACTTCACGCGCTCCAGCCTGGGCGGCGATCTGACCCTCGGCTACCCGCTGACCGATGACTGGAGCGTGGCGGCCACGTACACCCTGGAGCAGGTCGACGTGAGCCAGGGTGGGTTCGGCGGCCGCCGCACCAACCCCCCGATCTTCAACCTGTTTACCAACGGCATCACCTCGAGCCTGCGGCTGGCGCTGTTCTACGACACGCGAAACAACCGCCTCTTCCCGAGCTCCGGCTGGTTCGTGAGCGCCAGCGCCGAGGAGGCCACCAGCCTCTTCTTGTCGGAGAACGAGTTCACGCGCTTCCGGGCGCGAGCCCGCTACTACTACCCCCTCGGCTTCGACATGGTGCTGAAGGCCAACGCCCAGTGGGGCCTGATCTTCGGCCCCAACAAGCGCGGCGTGCCCATCTACGAGCGCTTCTTCGTCGGTGGCCCGCTCTCGGTGCGCGGCTTCTTCCGCAACAGCTTGGGCCCCACGATTCAGGTCCCCGACACCACGCAGGGCGACGCGGGCACCACGAGCTTCAACGTGGGCGGCACCGAGCAGATGATCGCCAACCTTGAGTTTGAGTTCCCGGTCTTCCAGCGGGTCGGCATCCGAGGCGTCGTGTTCACCGACATGGGCAACGCCTTCGACCGAACCGACAGCCTGACCGAGCAGTTCGACCAGTTCCGTCACTCCTGGGGCTTCGGCGTGCGGTGGTTCTCGCCCATCGGCCCGCTTCGATTTGAATGGGGCTTCCCCTTCAACCCTCGGGAGGACGAAGACACCTCCGTCTTCGAGTTCTCAATCGGCAACTTCTTCTAGGAGGTCCGCCATGCGCGCCCTGCTCTTCGCCCTCGCCGGCCTGCTCTTCGTGTCCGGCGTCTCCCACGCCAAAGAGGTCAAGCTCGCCTACGTCGACATGCAGCGGGCGCTGCTCGAGGTCGACGACGGCAAGGCCGCCAAGTCCCGGCTCGAGAAGCTCAAGAAGGAGCGCCAGTCCAAGCTCGACGCCAGCCAGGAAGAGCTGCGGGCCATGCAGAAGAACTTCGAGGCGCAGAAGGCCTTCATGAAGCCCGAGGTGCTGCAGCAGAAGCAGCAGGAGTTCGCCCAGAAGCTCCAGGGCCTGCAGATGACCTACGCCACCCTGCAGAAGGAGCTCGTGGCCGAGGAAGCCAAGGAGACCCAGAAGATCTTCAAGCGCATGGCCAAGATCCTGGCGGATGTGGGCCAGAAGGAGAGCTTCACGATGGTGCTCGAGAAGACCGAGTCCTCGATCCTGTGGGCTCCGAAGCACCTCGACATCACCAACGAGCTGATCCGCCGGTACAACGCAGGCGAAGGCAAGTAGCCACCGCCCATGCGCTTGGACGCGGTCGCGGACGCCCTGGGGGCCGAGCTGTGCGGGCCCGCCGAGCGCGAGGTGGCCGCGGTCGCTTCCCTGGCGAGCGCCGGTCCACGTGAGCTGGCCGCGGTCTTCGAGCGCCGCGGCTGGTCGGACGCCCGCTCGACCCGGGCGGGCGCGCTCATCGTCGGCCCCTCGACCGCGCCCGACCTCCCCTCAGCCTGTGCCCGCCTGGTCGTGGACGACCCCCGCGCCGCCTTCGGGCGCGCGCTGCGGCTGCTGCACCCCACCCCTGTCATCGCCCGACCCGCCGGCTGCCACCCGACCGCCGTCATCGACTCGACCGCGAGCCTCGCCGCGGGGGTCGGCGTGGGCGCTCTGGCGGTCATTGGCGCCGGGGCTGACATCGGCCCAGGCGCTACCATCGGGGCCGGCTGCGTGGTGGGGGCCCAGGTGCGCATCGGGGCGCGCACGCACCTGCTCCCGCGGGCGGTGGTGCTCGACGGCTGTGAGCTCGGCGCGGACGTCACCGTGGCCTCGGGCGCTGTCATCGGCGCGCCGGGCTTCGGGCTGGATGCCGCGGGCCGGGTGCCCCACATCGGCCGGGTGGTGGTCGGGGACGGCGCAACGATCGGGGCCAACACCTGTATCGACCGCGCCACGGTGGGGATCACCCGCGTGGGCGCCCGGGCGCACCTCGACAACCTGGTGCAGGTGGGCCACAACGCCCAGATCGGCCCAGGCGCGGTGCTCTGTGGGCAGGTCGGCGTCGCGGGGGGCGCCGTCATCGAGGCCGGCGCCGTCATCGGCGGGCAGGCGGGCATCGCCGGCCACCGGACCGTGGGTGCGGGCGCACAGGTCGCGGCGCAGAGCGGCGTCACCCGAGACCTGGCGGCCGGCGGTCGATACAGCGGCCACCCCGCCGAGCCCAACCGCCAGCGGCTCCAGCGCCTGGCGCGGCTGCGCCGGCTCCTGCGCCGGTGAGCACCGTGACGACGCCCCCCCTGATCGACCCCTCGGCGCAGATCGATCCCACGGCAGCGCTTGGCCCGGGGGTGGTGGTGGGTGCGGGCGCCCGCATCGGCCCACGCTGCCGCCTGCACGCCTACGCGATCATCGGCGCACACACCGCCCTGGGCGAGGGCTGCGAGGTGCACCCCTTCGCCGTCATCGGTGGCCCCGCGCAGGATCGACAGAC
>JAUHVS010000718.1 GCA_030424955.1 bacterium
CGAGGCCACCTTGAACGTCCGCGTGACCGACGCCGACGGCAACCCCCAGGTGGCGGCCGTGGGCCTGCAGGGCGTGGACGAGGCCGTCTTCAGCCTGATGGAGTTCCGGCCGGGCCTCGAGAACAGCTACTTCCGCATCGAGGGTGAGCTGGCTGAGCCCCGCTACCAGGTCGGCGTGCCCGGCCTGAGCACCCTCGTGAGCGGCGGCGGCGCCGTGGACGACGAGCGCCGCCAGGCCGAGGCCACGCTGCTCTTCGCGGCGAGCGGCGACGACGCGACCCACCCGGTCGCCATCAACACCTACGTCGACGCCGTGGCGGCCGTGCCCGCCATCGTGCGCCCGGCGGTGCAGGCCGCGCTGACCACCTTCACCGACGATCTCATCGCCGACATCCAGCGCAGCGCGCGCCCCTGGGAGTTCGACGTGACCGGCTGGGTGGCCCGCCACGGCGCCGATCTCTTCGATCCGTGGGGCCAGGCCATGCGCCTCGAGGCCCCCGACATGTACACGGTGCGCGCGACCAGCGCGGGGCCGGACGAGGTCGCGGACACCGCCGACGACATCACGGTCACCCGCAACGTCGGGGCCGAGGCCTTCCCGGTGGACGCGGACGGCGATCGCGGCTTCGGCGGCGAGGGCGACGACTTCAACGGCGCGGGCCCGCCCCAGGCGGGCGGCGAGGCGCCGGCCCCGGAGCCCGGCGCCGGTGGCGCGGGCGGCGGCAACAACGGCGTGCGCGTGCGGCGCAACTTCCCCGAGACCCTGTTCGTGGAGCCGGCCCTCATCACGGGCGCCGACGGCAACGCGAGCCTGCAGGTGCCCCTGGCCGACAGCATCACCACCTGGCGCATCAGCGCGCTGGCCAACAGCGCCGGCGGCCTGCTGGGCAGCAACGACCACGGCCTGCGGGTGTTCCAGGACTTCTTCGTCGACATCGACTTCCCCGCGACCCTGACCCGCGGCGACGAGTTCCACGTGCCCGTGGCGGTCTACAACTACCTCGACGTGCCGCAGGTGGTGACCCTCACCGTGCAGCAGGCGCCGTGGTACACCCTGCTGGGCGACGCGGTCATCCAGCTCCCGCTCGACGCCGGCCAGGTGGCGGGCGTGCGCATCCCGGTGCGCGTCGAGGACGTCGGCCTGCATGAGCTGACGGTCATCGCGCAGGGCGACGAGCTCGCCGACGGCGTGGCCCGCACCGTGCTCGTGGAGCCCGACGGCCAGAAGGTCGAGGGCTCGATCACCGGCGCCCTGGCCGACGTCGTCGAGCACACCGTGACCATCCCCATGGACGCCGTGCCCGGCAGCGGCAAGCTCTTCGTGAAGCTCTACCCCGGTGTGTTCAGCCAGGTGGTCGAGGGCATGGACGGCCTGCTGCAGATGCCGAGCGGCTGCTTCGAGCAGACCAGCAGCAGCACCTGGCCCAACGTGTTGGCCGCGCGATACATGGATGACAGCGGCACCGACAACCCCGAGACCATGGTGCGCGCCATGGAGTACATCAACACCGGCTACCAGCGCCTGCTCACCTTCGAGGTGGAGGGCGGCGGCTTCGAGTGGTTCGGCAGCCCGCCCAGCCACACCGTGCTCACCGCCTACGGGCTGCTCGAGTTCACCGACATGGCGCAGGTGCGCCAGGTGGACGCCGACATGATCGCCCGCACCCGCACCTGGCTCTTGGCCCAGCAGAAGGACGACGGCCACTGGGAGACCACCCGCGGCTACGACGAGACGGGCCAGCTCAGCGATCCCGTGCCGGTCACCGCGTACGTGGCCTTCGCCCTGGCGGCCGCCGGTGAGGACGGCCCGGCCCTGGGCCGCGCCCAGCAGTACCTCGAGGCGCACGTCGCCGAGATGGGCACCTACAGCACGGCGCTGGCGGCGAACTTCATGGCCCACTACCGGCCCGATCACGCCTTCACCCGGCGCCTGATCGACAAGCTGGTGGACACCATCCAGGACGCCATCGCCGACGACGCGGGGCAGCACTGGCAGACCGACGAGCAGACCACCACCTATGGCATGGGCGAGCCGGCCTTCATCGAGACCACCGCGCTGGCGACCCACGCGCTGCTCGTGGCCCGCGCGCACCCGGCGCTCACCGAGGCCGCCCTGGCGTGGCTGGTGACCAAGAAGTCGCCGAGCGGCGCCTGGGGCAGCACGGCGGGCACGGTGTGGACCATCAAGTGCCTGCTCAAGAGCCTCGAGGGCGGCCGCGACGACAGCGCCAACGCCACCGTGCGGGTGCTGCTGGACGGCGAGGAGCGCGCGCGCTTCGACGTCACCCCCGAGACCAGCGACGTGATGCGCCAGGCGGATCTGTCGCAGTGGGTGCGCCCCGGGCAGGCCCAGGTGGTCAACATCGTGCGTGAGGGCGAGGGCGCGCTGAACTACGGCGTCGTCAGCCGCCACCACGTGCCCTGGATCGAGAGCCCGCCGGCCGAGGGGCCGCTGAGCATCAGCGTGGCCTATGACCGCACCGATCTCGAGGTGGACGACACCGTGACCGCGACGGTGATCATCGAGAACAGCGACCTGGACTTCGCCGACATGGTGATGGTGGACCTGGGCATCCCGCCCGGCTTCGACCTGGTGCGCGAGGATCTCGATCTGCTGGTGACCAACCGGGTGTTCCGCCGCTACGAGGCCACCCAGCGCCAGCTCGTCATCTACCTCGACGCCGTGATGCCCGGTGAGCCCATCGAGTTCACCTACCGGCTCGTGGCCCGCGATCCCATCCGGGCGCAGGCGCCCCGCAGCCGCATCTACAGCTACTACAACCCCAACGTCGGGGCCGAGGCGGAGCCCATCGAGTTCCGCGTCGACTGACCCTCAGCCCCTGACCCGCCCCCTTGCCTGAGCCGGCGGCGCCCCCCACCGCGCGGGGCGCCCGGCCGTGGCCCGACCCACCCCCCAGAGGCTTACCCCCCCAGGCTCGCGCCTGACAGGCTCGCCGACAGCAGATCGTGCAGCGCGTCCGGCGCGTCCACGTGCACCCAGTGCCCGGCGTCGATGACCGGCGAGTGCACCTGCGGGGCGAGCCCCTGGAGCCGGCTGACCAGCGCGGGGGTCCAGCGATCGCTGCGGCCGGCGCGCAGGATGTTCAGCCGCAGCCCGGCGGGCGGATCCTCCAGCAGGGACCACAGATCGCAGCGCCAGTAGTCATCGAACATCTGCTGGATGGCGGTCAGGTCGAAGCGCCAGCAGAACCCCTCGGCGGTGCGGTGCACGTTGGTGGTCATCCACAGGGCCAGGGTGCGGCTGAAGCCCGCGCCGGTGAAGTGCGCCACCACCGCGTCGCGGCTGGGAGCGGGGGTCACCAGGGCGCGGGCGTGGGCGATGACCCGGGCGACCTCCTGGCCCTGGCCCACCGCCTCATCCTCGCGGCCCAGGG
>JAUHVS010000719.1 GCA_030424955.1 bacterium
GTAGAGCCGACCGCGGCCCCTGATGCGCAGCACGAAGCCCTCACCCGACAGGAAGCTCGCGATGAGCCCCGGCGCGGCGCGGGTGATCTCGTAGTCGAGCCCACTCGTGAAGGCCACCAGGTGGCCGGTGTCGACGATGAGCTCGCCGTCCAGGTCGATGGTGTCGATGGCGCCGAAGGCGTTGACGATCACCTTGCCCTGGCCGTGCGCCCGCAAGAAGAACAGGTTCTCTCCGCTCAGCAGGCCCCGCATGAGGCCCTGCCACTTGGTGTCGAGCTGCACCGTGTGGGCGCTGGCCACGAAGCTGCTGCCCTGGATGAACAGCTCCTCGCCGCCGTCCAGATCGTGCACCACCATGTCGCCCGCCAGCGTGGGCGCCAGGCTCACCTGGCCGGGCCCACCCGACGCGGTGAAGTCGTTGGTGAAGAAGGTCTCGCCGCCCAGCATGGCGCGGCCCAGGTTCTTCAGCAGCCCGCCGCGCTTGCGCGACATGGGGCCGTCGGTGCGCACCTGGATGTGGCGGTCCATGGTGACCATGGCCCCCGACTCAGCGGTGAGGGTCTCGCCGTGGGCGAGCTGCACCGTGGCGAGGGTGTGGGCGGGGCGGTATTGAATGTCGACGAGCATCGGTCAGCCCCTCCTCAACGCAAGAACGGCGAGAGCCAGCCCACCAGCGCGCCCAGGTTGCGCGACTGCAGGTAGATCTTGCCCGTGCCAGAGAACTGCATCACCAGGCCCTCGCCCGACAAAAACAAGCTCTTGAGGCCGCTGCCGGCGCCCTTGATCTTGAAGTCGAGGTTGGCGTCGAAGGCCACGATGTGGCCGGTGTCGACGATGTACTCGCCGTCGCACTCCACCTCGACGATGCCGCCGTAGGCGTTCATGAACAGGTCGCCGTCGCCGCTGCACTCCAGGAAGAACAGCCCCTCGCCGCCCAGCAGGCCGCGCAGGCCGGCGAAGCGCAGCTTGGTGTCCACCTGCCCGCCGCTGGCCAGGTAGCTGCCGCCCTGCACCAGCAGGGGCTTGGAGCGCCCCATCGTCCGATGCACGATCTCGCCCGACAGGCTGGGCGCGAGCACGACCTCGCCGCCCTGGGGGCCGCTGAACTCGTTGATGAACACCGTCTCACCGCCCAGCAGCCGCCGCAGGATCGCGACGAAGAACGCCTGGATCCGGCGGAAGAACCCCGCCTTGCGGCCGGCGTTCAGGCGGGTCTCCATCTCGAGCTGTGGGCTGCGCGTGACCATGGCCCCGGCCTCGGCCTGCACGCTCTCACCCGGCGCGAGCTGCACTCTCAGCCAGGCGAAGGCCGGGCCATATTCGATGGCGAACTGCATTCATGCCCTCTCTGTCGTGGCGCCGTCCCGCTTGCGGGCCGCTGGGCGTCGTCGCACCCTGGGCCCGTGAACGGCGAGGCGATCTAGATGGCATTGAGGGACGATTTGCAACCACCGCCAGCGGGCGGCTTCAAGGTGAGCCGCCGGCGGCTGTTCGCCGAGATCGCGGCGGTGGTCGTGGGCGGGGGCCTGCTGCTGTGGGGCACCTTCGCCCTGGCCGCCTGGCTGGCCGTGCAGGCCCTGCCGCTGATCCCCGTGTCGGCCGACGTGACCGTGGGCGAGGCCGCGTGGGACCAGGTGGCGCCCCCGGCCCGGGCCTGCGCCGATCCCAGCGCCCTGGCCTACGTCGAGGCCGTGGCTGCGCCGCTCATCGAGGCCCTGGACGATCCCCGGTTCACCTTCAAGTTCAGGGTGGTGGACGACGACGCCGTCAACGCCTTCGCGCTGCCCGGGGGCTTCATCACCGTCAACGCGGGGCTGCTCGAGGAGGCCGAGCGCAGCGAAGAGGTGGCGGCGGTGCTGGCCCACGAGATCCACCACGTCACCCAGCGCCACGGCTTCCGCCGCATCCTGCGGCAGGTGTCGGGCTGGATGGCCGTGGGCGCGGTGCTGGGCTGGCTCGATCTCGGCAGCCTGACCTCGGCGGCCACGGGGCTGGTGTCGCAGGGCTATGACCGCGACCAGGAGCGCGAGAGCGACCGGCTGGGGCTGGCCCTGCTGCGCGCCGCACACATCGATCCCATCGGCATGGCCCTGTTCTTCGACCGCCTCGCGCAGCAGCCGGGCGCGGGCCTGCCGGCCTTCCTGTCGACCCACCCCGGGTCCGACGAGCGGGCGGCCGAGGCCCGGGCCGCGCCGGGCCTCGACGGGCCGGCCATCGCGCTGCCGCCCCTGTCGGGGGTGCGCTGCCGCGCGGCCGACGCCGGGGCGCTCGATCCGGGCTGAATGGACCCGCAGGGGGGGCGTCGGGCCCGCGTTGTTCAGCTCGCGAGGTCCTCATGTCTTTCCCCACTCAAGACCGCCGCCGCCCCCTCCACCCCCCCCGGGCCCCCTGGCACCCGCGCCAGCTGTGGCGCCCCGTCGCGCTGCTGGCCCTGCTGACGTCGTCGGCGGCCGCCGAGGCCCCGGGCTGGCTCAACCAGGGCAACGATCCGTGGCAGGAGCTGGAGCGCGAGGCCGAGGCCTACCGCGCCGGCCAGCGCCCCGCCGAGGCCGCCCGGCCCCAGGTCGCGCCGCCCGCGCGGGTGGCGATGGAGGCCGCGCCCGACGAGGCCCCGGCCCCCCCCCAGGCCCGTCCGCCCCGGGCGCGCATCACCGAGCTGCCCCCCGACGACCCCTACTACACGCCGCTGACGGACCCCATGGACGTGCCGCTGCGCGACCCCATGGGGGGCACCCTGCCGCCCGCCGCGGCGCGGCGCGCCCCCGCGCCCCCCAGCTGGGCCGACGAGGACGGCTTCGCCCCCAGCCTCGATGACCAGGTCGCCGACGACTTCGGCGCCCCCCCGGCCGCCGCCCCGTGCCCGCTGGACCAGCCGCCGGCCGCGGACATCGCGGCCCTCGACGAGGCCCCCCAGGCCGGTGAGATCGACGACGAGATCGACGACGCGCCTGCCGACGACCTCGACGACGAGGGTGGGGCCCCGGATCTGTCGGCGGACGTGGCGCCCTTGGCCGCGTCCGCCGCAGCGCTGGCCGCCGAGGCGGGCGCGCTGGCGGCCGAGGCCGAGGCCATCGAGGCCGAGCTTCAGGCCGATCTCGACGCCCTCAACGCCGAGCTGAGCGACGCCCCCAGCGAGGCCACGCCGCCCGCCGAGGCCGCGCCGCCTGCCGAGGCCCCCGCCGAGCCGGTCGATCCGGCGGTGCTCGACGCCGAGGGCAAGGAGGCGATGCGGGCCGGCGATTGCGCCACCGCCGCCGCCCGCTTCGACGCGCTCGCCGACGCGCTCGCCGATGACGAGGCCCGCGACGAGGATCGGCTGACCGCGCGCTTCCTCTCCGGGGTGTGCTACGAGCGGATCGACCGGCTCCAGGACGCCGCCGAGGCCT
>JAUHVS010000720.1 GCA_030424955.1 bacterium
CCAGCAGGTGGCCGAAGGCGCCAGCAATGTAGGCCCACATCACCACGTCCCCCACCTCCGCCGGGGTCATGCCCACATCCTCCCGAGCGTAGATCGCCCAGTAGGCCACGGAGGGCGCAATGACCAGATAAACGCAGTTCCACAAAAGGGACACGATGTTCACCCGCGGTAGGTAGCGCGGCTCAAAGAGGCGCTTGGCCTCGGCCACCTGGTGCGCCAGGGTTTGGCTGAGCGTCATGACAGCACGCCCGGAGGCGACGGCCGTAAAGCGGGCCGTCTCCCGAACCCCGAAATAGAGCACGGGCAGAAGGAACAGAGGCAAGGCGCCGATGAGATAGAGCCCTCGCCAGTGGGCAGCGTCATAGGGAATCGAAAGGCTCGCCGCCCCCGCCTCCACAAGACTCATGGCAAAGTCGTGGGCCGGGTTCCCCACGGCGCCCTCCAGCAGCAGAAAGAAGGGAGAAGCCTTGGCCATGGCCACCGTGCCCACGAACACCGCGTCCACCGGCATCGGGCAGCGGCCGTGGGCCTCGGCCCAGCGCCCGCTGAGCAGCGCCTGCACCCGGTCGGCGTCGGCCACGCCGCCGCCCACCGCCAGCACCAGCCGCGGCCGGCGCCGGATGCGCGCGTACCAGCGCAGCAGCACCCCCTCGAGCTCGTGGAAGCCGTGGTGGCCCCCGGCGCGCCCGCCCTCGATCTGCACGATGAGGTCGCCCCCATCGGCGTCCGCGATGGCCAGCACGTGCTCGATCTGCTCGTCCGTGCCGGCCTTGAAGCTGTTGAGGGTCAGGCCCACCGCCCGCCACTGCGCCAGCAGGCCCACGGCCTCGTCCACCGGCGGCAGCCCGGCCGACACCGTGACCCCCTCGATGGGGTGCCCCTCGGCCCGCAGCCGCGGCACCAGCGCCGTCGCCCCCAGGTGCAGGCCCCACAGGTGGGGATCCAGGTACAGCGCGTTGAAGATGTAGCCCTCGCCCGGCGCGAGGGCGGCCCGCAGGGCGTCGGCCCGGCGGCGCAGGATGGCCTCGGTGGGCTGCCCGCCGCCCGCCAGCTCAGCGAAGAAGCCTGCGTTGGCCGCCGCCGCCACGATGGGCGTGTCGGCCGTGGTCGGCGTCATGCCGGCCAGGATGATGGGCGCGCGGCCCGTGAGCGCGGTGAAGCGGTTGGTGAGCCGTACGGGGCCGTCCCCCGCCACCGCCCGCGGCGCCAGGTGCGCCCAGGGCGTGGGCGCCGCGTAGGCCGCCGCGTCGTCGCTCATCAGCGCCGCCCGGCCCCGGCCGTCCGCGGCGGCCAGCACCCGCACGCCCTGGCCTGCGAGGTTGAGCCCCACCAGGGCCGCGACCCCTGCGCCGGGGCCCAGATCCACCACGTGGGACACGCCGGTGCGCGCCACCGCCGCCGTGGTGGCCTGCCAGTCCACGGCGTTGAGGCACATCGACTCGAACACGTCGGGCGCCCCCGCCCACGGCGCGCCGTCCTCGTAGCGCAGCACCGGCACCTGCAGGGCCTCGGGCGAGAAGGCCACGCCCAGCCGCGCCGCGTGGGCCTGGATCGGCGCCACCGCCGGGGCCATCCACGCCGAGTGGAAGGGCGCCGACACCGCCAGCGCCTCCACCGTGGGCGCGGGCCGACGGCCCAGCTGCCCCTGGGCCATCGCGGCCTGGTCCCGGGCCACGGACGCGGCGATGCGCTGCTGGAGCTGGGCGACGCCCTCGGGGGTGCCGCTGACCACGAAGCGCTCCGGCCCGTTGACCAGGGCCACGCCCGCCGGCAGATCGGCCAGGTGGGCGTCCAGGGTGGCGCGGGGCCAGCCCGTCACCGCCAGCATGGGCGCCCCGTGCGCGCCGCGGCCCCAGGCCACCTGCATCTCGATGCCCTGCCACAGCAGCAGCCGCGCCACCTGCGCCGTGCGCGCGGCGAGGCGCTCGGGCCCATGGGCCTCGGCCGCCACCAGCGCCGCCACCAGCCCCTGGGAGTGCCCCAGGCTGACCGTCGCCCAGCCCGCGATGGCCTCGCTGGGCAGCCCAAGCCCCCGCAGCGCGGCGAGGCGCGCCATCTGGGTGACGAAGATCATCGGCTGCGACACGGGCCCGTCGGCCAGGGCCGCGGCGGGCGGGCGGAGGGCCGGATCGGCGATCCAGGCCAGCACGTCGACGCCGTGGGGGTGCAGGCCCTGCAGCCGGGCGCCCTGCTGGAGTTCGTCGGCCAGGGCCTCGGCGGCCGCGGCGATCACGGGCTGGGCGTGGGGGTCGGCCCACAGCGTCGCCAGCTCGTCGAACCAGGCCTGCGCCTGCCCCGCGAAGCTCAGCGCCACCCGCACCTCGCCCGCCAGGGCCTGCCGCGCAAAGGCGGGCGTGGGGCCGTGGGTCAGCGCGCCCAGCAGGCCGAGCTGCTCGGCGAGGGCCCGGCGGGTGCTGTCGTGCACCCGGCCGGTCACGCCCTGGAGCAGCGCCGCCTTCACCGCGCCCTCGCTCAGGTCGGTGGGCAGGCCCTGCCACACCGCGCGCACCACCGGCGCCTCATCGGCCGGCACCAGCACCCGCACGCCCCGCCACTCGTCCCGCTGGACCCACTCGCTCCGCCCTGCAACCACGTCGGACTCCACCGCCAAGGATTTGGCGGCGCCCCTGAGCAAGAGCCGGGCCAGGGCCCGCGCGCAGCCGCGGCGCGGGCTGGCGACGGCGCGGCGCGTAGCGGCCTACACGCCCCGGCCGGTGGGGCGCGAAGGCACGACTGAACGGCCGTTCATGAACTCGCGAGTTGATTTGGTGGGGTCGGTGGCCGGCGCGTCCCCGGCAGGGCCGGGGCGCGGGCAAAGCGGCCGGGGGAGCGGCCGCCCAGGGGGCAGGCTAGTAGCGGTGCCAGGTGCCCAGGATGCGCCGGTAGTTCGAGCGGCTGAAGGCCGCCGGATCGGGCACCCGCGACAGGCTCATGGAGCCGATCATCTGCTGCACGCTCTCGTACTCGTGCTCCACCAGCCACGTCTCGAGGCCGTCGTGCACCTCGCGCAGGTACTCGGGGCCCTTCTTGAGCAGCGCCGACACCATCTGCACCGCGTTGGCGCCCACCATCAGGCCCTTGATGACCCCAGGCACGTCGTGCACGCCCCCGGTGATGGCCAGATCCAGGCCCACCCGGCCGTACATCGCGGCCACCGCGCGCAGCCGCAGCAGCAGCTCGCTCGGGTGGCTCAGGTGCAGCGCGGGCTGCACCTCCAGGGCCTCGATGTCGATGTCAGGCTGGTAGAAGCGGTTGTAGACCACCGCCCCCGCGTGCACGATCCGGCACAGCGCGCCATCTGGGCCGAGATCGACGCGCTGACCGCAGGCGATCCGCGCTTCAAAATCCTCGACGAAACCCTGCCCCGCCACGCGCTCCTGGCCC
>JAUHVS010000721.1 GCA_030424955.1 bacterium
CCGCCAGGGCCTGGCAGGTCTCGTTGACCGCGTTGATGACCCGCTGGATGTTGGGCTGCTCAGTGGCCAGGTTGCGGATGCGCTCCTTCAAGGTGTCGCGCTGCTGGGCCGAGAAGCTGGTGATCTTCTCTTCGCCCGCGTTGAGCCGCTCCGGGCGCGTGTACTCCATGACCTGCATGGCTCGGTCGCGGAACTGGCGGTGAGCGGCGGTCTTGAGTGCGATGGTCACTGCGGGCGGCAGATCGTCGCGCTTGGCGTCGATGAAGCTCTTGTACTGCGTGTGCCACGAGATGACGGTCTTCAGCAGATCCGGGTTCCACTGCTGCCGGGCGCCCGCGTCTCGCGCGAGGCCGGTCTGGAACTTGGTCTCGTCGCCGATGATGTACGGCTGCGCCAGCAGGTCGTCGATGGCGCTGCGGATGCGCTGCATGTCGTCGCTCAGCATCACCCGCACGTCCTTGCGGGTGAGGATCGGGAAGTCCCCCAGGCGGGACCGCTTGCTGAAGACGAAGGTCTTGAGCTCGGTGAAGAGCTTCTGGTTGGTGGTGCTCAGCCAGGTGCCCAGCCCCTGGGGCTCGCCGTCGGGGGTCTTGTCGGGGGCGGGCGGGAAGCCCTCGCCGTCCAGGACCTTCACGAGCTCGTCGTACTTGCCCGCGCCCATGGCCTTGTTGAAGTCGTCGGGCAGCAGCCAGATCGACTGCTCGCCGCTCGTGAGGGACTCGACCTCAGCGATGGCGGCGCGCAGGGCGCGCAGGCGGTCGTAGTAGGTCTCGCGGCCCTTGCGGGCCTCGATGGTGTCGAGCAGGTCGACGGTCTTGTCCAGCGCGGCCCGCAGCGGGTGCTGGCGGAACTGCTCCAGGTGGAAGCGCTCAGCCAGCCGCATGAACTTGTTGAGGGCGCGCCCCGCGTAGTCGGCCGTGTAGTCGGCCATGGGCCACGTCGTCGTGGTGAGCAGGGCCTCGCGGAACAGCTTGGACTCGCTGTCGCCCATCTCGGACAGGCCCTTCTCGTCGTTGGTCACGAACTTGTAGACCTGTGCGAGATCGTCGGGCTGGTGGCGGTTGTAGAGGTCGAAGTAGCCGCGCAGGGCGTTGATGTCCTCGGCGGTGCGGCGGATCTCACCGAGCTTTCGCAGCAGCGAGGCCACGTCGCGGGTCTGGCCCGTCGCAGCGTTGATCAGGTCGGATTGCCGCTGGGCGTCGAGCTCAGCGGCGTCTTGCCCGGGCAGCGAGCCCTCCAGGCTCGGGGGCAGCAGGACGTCGGCCTTCTCCATCAGCGCGGCGCGCAGGGGGGTGGCCACGCCGCGCCCCAGGAGCTTGGCGATGGCGTCCTTCGCGTGGAGCGTCAGCTCGTCGAGGAAGTAGGAGCTGGGCGCCGTGAAGATCTCAAAGCGCTCGACATCGAGGTTGGCCAGGGTCTCCAGGGCACGCACGCCGCCGCCCGGCTCCGCCATCGCCTTCTGCGCGGTCGTGGGCGACTGGTAGATCTCCATCAGGCGCAGCAGCGACTGGAACTGGTCGACCCGGTGGCTGGTCACGCTGTGCTGGTACCAGCCGAGCCCCGCTCCCATGAGCGCCACGATGATGACCGCCAGCCGGGAGCGACGGACCGTCTTGCGGATGGCCTGGTTGTGCTCCTCGTCCAGGGTGGCGAGGCCCGGCTCCTGGAAGATCTTCTCGGAGAGCAGCTGCCGAATGAACGCGGGCTTGGGCGCCGGACCGGTGTCCTCAGGGACCTCGGGGGCGGGCATGCCAGGCACGGGGGGCGGGAGCCGGAGCTTCGCGGCCTCCGCCTCGGGGTCAGCCACCACCTTCGGGCCCAGCTGGGCCGTCATGTAGACACCGCGCAGCGGCAAGGCGCGCCGGTAGGACGTCGCCTTGAAGATGGGATCCAGGTAGTGCTTGAGGCTCTCGCGCAGGGTCTGCAGGTCCCGCGGCAGCAGGTAGAGCTGGTCGCGATCGTTCTGATCGGCGGTGGACGGCAGCAGGTCAAGCTGCGTCACGGAGACAGACTCGTGGATGGAGCCCACGGCCTCGTCGACCCACTCCGACTGGTAGCCCTGCTCGGCAGGATAGGGCGACGACCAGCCGAACATCTGCTCGCGCATGGACTCGGGCACGGCTCGGGCGAAGACCTCGAAGCCCGGCATGGCCTCGCAGCCGGTCAGCACGACGTAGACCGGGAAGTGCACGCCGAGGCGGTGCTGCGCCTCGTGGATGCGCTCAGCGACGATCTCGGCGCGGCGCGTCAGGCGCGTCTGGGCGTCCGGCGTGCGGGCCAGCAGCCCCTTCACGTCGACGGTGAGGATCATGCCGTCGATGGGCCGGCGCAGGCGGTGCTTGCGCAAGGCGTCGAGGTTGGTCTTCCACGCGCCCTGGCCCTGGCCCTTCTTGCGCCGGAAGCGACTGAAGAAGCCACCCTCGTCCTCATCCAGCGCCTCCTCCGAGGCGGCCAGGTGGGACGCGGCGAAGTCGATCACCACGGCGTTCGAGTAGAACCACCAGTGGTTCGCGTGGGTGCCTGAGAGGCCGTAGGTGTCGGGGGAGTTCGGGCGCGCCGACAGGCCGCTGTCGGCCAGCAGGTGCTCCTTGCCGCACCCGGGCTCACCCACCATCGCGTAGAAGGGGATGCGGTACAGGGCTTCCTTGCCCCGCAGCATCTTGGTGAGGTCCTTGACGGCGCGGGCAAAGGAGCGCTGGACGGCGGCCCTGGAGGCCGCCGGCTTCTCGCCCTTCTTCTTGGCCTTGCTGTTCTTGTTGTCGGCCACTACCCGCCCTCAGTCTTTGATGTTCTTCATCTCACCCACCACGCTGCGCACCTCGTCGGTCTCGAGGTGCCACAAGCCATGGGCGGCGAGGAAGTATCCGATGATGACGGCCACGAGGATGTAGATGTACTTCCGGTGGTCCGGCAGCTTCTCCGACGGGTCCTTCGTGATGGTGTGCGCATACGCGTCGGGAAAGAGGGGCTTGGCCGCGTCGAGGCCGCCTCCCTGGCCGAGGCCGACGAAATAGAGCAGGCGCTCACGATACGAGATGATCTCGTCTTCTTCTTGGCCGCGGAAGCGGCCCTTGAACCCCAGGAGCAGCGCGACCAGGTAGGCGCCGGCCACCTCTTCCTTCGACTTGTCGCGCGACGCGAGGAGCTCGTCGATGCGGTCGAAGAAGGACGCGCCGGCTCGCTGCGTGCCGAAGGTCTGCTTCTCGAGGGTGTTGGTCAGCCAGCGGGCCCGGCCGGGCCACTCCAGCTGCAGGTGCAGGAACACGTCGTCCGCCAGGGCCACCATCACGTAGCGCAGGGCGTCGTACAGGTGGTAGCCGACCTCATCGGGGCTGTCGCCCAGGGCCCGGAGCTGGTCGTCCATGTACGAA
>JAUHVS010000722.1 GCA_030424955.1 bacterium
CCCCCTGCAGATCCCGCCGCTACGGGACCGCCCCGAGGACGCGCTGGACCTCGCGCGGGTGTTCCTGGACGGCCACGTGGGGGGCGGCCGTGGCCCGTGGACCCTCACCGAGGCGGCACAGGACGCGCTACGCGCGCACCCCTGGCCCGGCAACGTCCGCGCCCTGAAGAACGCCGTGGAGCGGGCCACCATCGTGTGCCCCCGCGGGCCCATCACGCCGCACCACCTGGGCCTGGCCGCGGCCCCGCCGCGGGCGCCCGCAGCGCCCAGCGAGGCGCCCGCGCCCGACCCGCACGCGCCCTTCCCCACCCACGTCGACAACGAGATCCGCCACCTCAAGGCCGCCCTGGCCCGCACGGGCGGTCGGCTCTACGGGCCGGACGGCGCCGCGGCGCTGCTGGGCCTCAAGCCCACCACCCTGCAGAGCAAGCTGAAGAAGCACGGCCTGCGCTAGCGGGCCGCCAGCTCGCGCCAACACCCCGACAAATCACCCTTTAAGAACAAGCGCTTACAGCCGCACGCCGTCACTCACCGGCGGCCACCCGGGCGAAGGGCACGCCCGCGCTCAGGGCGTAGCCCTCGTCGCTGTGGATCAGCAGGCGCCCCAGCCCCAGCTTGCGCAGGGACGCCACGGCCACGTGCAGGCGGTTGCGGGCGGCCGCCGGCAAGATCCGCTCCCCGGGCCAGGTCTGCGCCACCAGCGCCTCGGCCGGCGTGGGCTGGCCGGGGGACGCCTCGCGGCTGGCCGCCAGCGCCGCGAGCAGGCGCTGCAGCACCTGGCGGCGGGCCAGCGACACCGGCGCCGCGCTGTCGGGCACCTGGAACCACGCCCCGTCCGCCGCCACCCGCAGCGCGGCGCCCTGTGCCTCGGCCCGCGCCGCGCGCTGGGCCGCCAGCGCCCCGTCGAGCAGGTGGGCCGCGCTGCGCACCGCGTAGCTGGCGGCGTAGTCGGCCGCCGGCACCGCCGCCCGCGCGGCCGCCGCGGCGTCCAGATCCCCCGCCGCCACCGCGATCTGCGCCAGGTACAGCGCGGCGGCCTGCCGGGTGTAGGGGTCGGGCAGCGCCGCCACCGCCCCCTCGCCCGCCGCCGCCGCCGCGCGGGCCGCCGGCAGATCCCCCGCCAGCGCCAGCGCCGCCGCGCGCATCACCGTGAACAGCGCGCCGTACACCGCCTCGGCGTCGCCCATGCGCGCCAGGCCGGCCTCGGCGTGGGCCAGCGCCGCCCGGGGCCGCCCCCCCAGCAGGGCCCCCTCGGCCCGTGAGCCCTCGAAGATGCCGCTGTAGGTCAGCGCCCCCAGCTGCGCCAGCGCCTCGGCCGCGGCCCCGAGGGCCTCGTCGGCCTCGCCCAGGCGATCGGTCTGCATCAGCAGGAACCCCAGGTTGCCCAGCATGATGGCCGCCGAGCGGTCGTCCCCCACGGTGAGCAGCGTCGCCCGCGACCGGCGCAGCCGATCCCCCGCCTCGGTCAGGCGCCCCGCCTCCTGCGCCAGCCCGCCCAGGTTGCCCAGCAGCACGGCCTCTTCCCGCCGGTGCCCCCCCGCCTGGGCCACCGCCAGCCCCGCCTCGTAGTGCAGCCGCGCCTCGGCCAGCGCGCCGTCGCGGCGGGCCGCGTTGCCCAGCTCGCGGGCCACCGCCGCCTGCCCCAGGGAGTCGCCCGCCCGCTCGAAGGCCGCCTTCGCCTGCGCCAACCACGCCCGGGCCGCCTGCCCCTCCACCTGATCCACGTGCCACGTGGCGCGGGCCAGGCACGCCCGCCCCAGGGCGCCGGCGTCCCCCGCCTCGCGGGCCAGCGCGAGGGCGCGGTCGAAGGCCGCCAGCCGGCCCGGGCGCCGCCCCCGGTGCCGATCGGCCACGCCGCGGCGGGTCCAGCCGTCGGCCTGCAGCGCGCGGGCCGTCGCGCCGCCCGCCGCCCGCGCGAGGGCCGCGTCCAGCACCGCGATGACCGCGTCGGCCGGGGCGTCGGCCCACAGCGCGTCCAGGGCGAGCGCCGCGCGCAGGGCCACCGCCGTGGCCTCGGTGTCGTCGCCCGGCTGGGCCAGGGCCCAGGCCGCCACCTCCCGCAGGGCGCCCGAGCCGCTCGGCCCCCGGGCGGGATCGAGCACCCGCACGGCGTGGCGGCGGTGGTGCTGCGCCCGCCACGGCGCCGGCCGGGCCTCGAACCGCGCCCGGGCGTACTGGCGCAGGGCCTCGAGCAGCCCCAGGCGCATGTCGCCGCCAGGCCCGGCGGTGGCCTGCAGCAGGCTGTGGCGGCGCAGGGCGTGCACCCGGTCGAGGGCGGGGCCGTCCGCGTCGCCCAGCAGGGCCTCGGCGTCCGCCAACGAGAAGGGGCCGCGGAACAGCGACAGCGCGGCGAAGGCCCCCTGCTCGGCCGGGGCCAGCAGCGCCCAGGAGGTGTCGATGGCGGCCTGCAGGCTGTGGCCCGCCGGGCGCGCCAGCAGGGCGACCAGCTGCGCGTCGAGCCGCGCCGCCAGGGCCGGCAGGCTCAGCAGATCGAGCCGGCTCGCGGCCAGCTCCAGCGCCAGCGGCACGCCCCCCAGCGCGTCGAGGATCTGACCCAGCGCCGCCCGGTCGATGCCCGCGCCGTCGAGCCCCGGCGCCACCCGGCGCGCGCAGGCCAGGAAGAGCTGCGCGGCCGGCGCGCCGAGGTCGTGGGGGCCCGTGGGCCCGGCGAGCGGCCCGACCTCCAGCCGGTGCTCGGCGGGCAGATCCAGCGGCAGCCGCGAGGTCACCACCACCCGCAGCGCCGGGGCGCCCTCGAGCCACGCGGCCACCACCGGGGCCAGCGCTGCCGCGACGTGCTCCCCGTCGTCCAGCCACAGCAGCGGCGCGGGGCGAGCGGCCAGCGCCCGCCCGATGACCGCCTGATCGGCGTCGAGGGGCAGCCCGAGGGCGTCGGCCACCGCCCGCAGCGCGCCGACGCCATCCACCACGGGGCGCAGCGGGCAGCGCACGGCCGGCCCCCCCGCGAGGGCCGCGCGGGCGAGGCGGCTCTTGCCGATGCCGGGGGGGCCCACCAGCGTCACCAGCCGCGCCCCATCGGCCAGCAGGGCCTGCAGGGCGGCGCGCTCGGCAGCGCGGCCGATGAGCTCGGGATCAGCGGCGGGGGCGGTCACAGCGCAACGGTAGCAGGTGCCCGCGGCCCTCGGCCCGCCATTTAAGCCCGCTTAAGCCGCCCGGCGGGCACGGTGTGGCGGTTGACCAAACCCCACGGGCCGGCCCTGACGGCCCACGCAACAGGAGCCCCAAGATGACCCACCAGAGCTGGCTGCGCGCCGCGACCTTCCTGTCCCTCTCACTGGCCCTGGCGGCCTGCGCCCCCGGCGGCTCGGGCGGCTCGGGCGGCTCGGG
>JAUHVS010000723.1 GCA_030424955.1 bacterium
GCGTCCGCCGAGCCGCTGGCCTCCGCCGAGCCGCTGGCCTCCGCCGAGCCGCTGGCGTCCGCCGAGCCGCTGGCCTCCGCCGAGCCGCCGGCCTCCGCCGAGCCACCGGCCTCCGCCGAGCCGCTGGCGCTCGCCTCTGACGAGCCGCTGGCCGCCGCCGCGGGGGCCGCCTCGCGGGCGGCGTGGGGCGCCCCCGGTGGGGTCGAGGCGGCGCGGCCCCCTGAGCCCGTGGACGGCACGGCGCGACGCGCCGCTGGCCCCAGCCCGCGGGCGCCGCCGAGGTCCACCGTCCCGACGGTCTCCACCGCCGGGCTGTCCACGCTGTCCTCGTCTTCGCTTGGGTCGAGGGCGCTGGGCGCAGGCGTCGGATCCGGATCGTGGCGGGCGTTGCGGTCGGTGAGCGACGCCCCGGTCTCGGTGCGCAGCCCCTGCTGTCGCGCCGCCTGCGCGGCCTCGTTGATGGCCTCGACGGCCGGCGCCAACCAGCTGGCCTGTTGCGCCGCGTTGATGGGCGCGATGCGCTCGCCCGCGGCGAGCTCGGTGACGTCGACCACCAGCCGGCGAACGGCCCCGCGCAGGTGTTGCCGCTGAAGACCCCACGCGATGAGCCAGGCCAGCAGCCCACCGCCCACGAGGGCCAGGAACAGGGTGCCCCCGCCCGGCGCTGCCTCGACGAGGGCCGCCCAGCCGCCCGCCTGCGCGAGGCTGCCGGGCTCGACCGCCGGCCAGGTCAGGGCGAAGCTCACGCCCGGCGCGGCGGGCACGGCAAACCGCTGGAGCCGCCAGGGCACGCCGTCGACGGTCGCCTCCCCCTGCCCATCCACCGGCAGGGCGGTGGCTGCGGCCACCAGGGCGGGCGCCACCGGCTCGCCCTCGGCCGCGACGGCGGCCGGGCCCTCGAACGCCACGATGGGCAGCGCCTCGCGATCTTCGGCGTGCAGGCGCAGGAGCGCCCGGGTCGGCGTCGCGGCGCTCAGCGCCAGGACCCAGCCGTCGGTGTCTGGGACCGCCGCCGCCACCACCCACTTGCCATCCACCAGGCCCACCCCGAGGCGATCAGCGCTGGCCGCCCGCACCGCCGGCGCCTGCGCCAGCCCCGCCGGCGGATCGCCCCCTTGGGCGCCGAGCAGCGCGCCCGAGCGATCCAGGAGCGCCAGCCGGTAGCGCGGGTTGGCCTGCGCCACATGGGCCAGCTGCTGGTCCACCAGGGGCTGCCGCAGATGCTCGGGGGGCCCGTCCGCCAGCAGCGCCTTCAGGGCCGGCAGGGCGGGGTGCAGGGCCGCCAGCTGAGCGTCGGCCCGCCGGCCCGCCAACACCGCGGAGATCCGCGCGTTGAGGGCCTTGGCCTCGGCGAGGCGCTGACTGTGTGCGGCCGCGACCACCGCCGCGTCGCGGGCCGTCGGCAGGTGCACCAGCGCGCCGGCGGCGATCACCGCGAGGGCCAGGAGGGTCACCAGGGACAAGAGGCGCGCGGACCACATGGCGGGCAGATCACCTTTCCGTCCGGCGAGAACCGCTCGGGATCTCAGGGGGTTGGCGCGCGCTCGGCGCGGCTGGAGTTGTACCGCTGCGCCGCGAAGATCGCCAGCACGCCGGCCACCGGCAGGTACTCGATCCACCGGGACCACAGGGGCTCCACCCAGGGCTCGCCCGCCAGGTAGGCCACCCGTGGCACATAGGCCAGCCAGGCGGTGCCCGCCCAGGCCAGCGTCGCGGCCGCCCACGGCGCGGGGCCCTCAGCCCAGGTCGCCACGGCCAGGGCCAGGGGCCAGGCGAGGTACCAGGGGTGCACCACTGGCGCCACGAGGTACAGGGCGAGGATGCACGGCCCCAGGAAGGTCACGGCGCTGCGGGCGCGCCACAGCGCCACCACACACACCGCCCCGAACACCGCCAGCGCGCACAGCTTCGCCGCCGCAAAGGCGGCCTCATCGGGCCAGATCTCGGCCGCGACGCCACCGGGGGGCGTGCCCACCACCGCCCGCAGCGCCCGCACCGCCCACGGGGGCAGGTCCACCGGCACCTGCGCCGGGGGCCAGCGGCGCTCAAAGCCCGCGACCGCCAGGGCGAACAGCCCGTCGTTGCCCCGCCAGCGGGCGCCATACGCGGCGAGCCCGCGCAGCGCGAGCCGCCCCGCCCCCACGTAGGGCGCGGTGAACACCAGCAGCGCGATCGCCATCGCCGCCAGGGTGGCCCACCGGCGCCGCAGCGCCAGCCAGGGCACCGCCAGCAGCGGCAGCAGCTTGGCCGCGATCCCGGCCGCCAGGCCCAGGCCCGCCCAGCGGTGCCGCCCCCGGGCCAGGGCCACCAGCCCCCACACCGTCGGGGCCACCGCCAGCGCGTCCACGTGGGCGCCCACCGCCGACTCGACCACCGCCAGCGGGCACAGGGCATAGAGCAGGGCGACGTGCGGGCGCGCGCCCCCCCGGGCCGCCACCAGCGCCCAGATCCCCGCCACGGTGGCCACGTCCGCGAAGATCAACAGCGTGCGCAGGCCCCACAGGTGCGGGCCCACCCCCGCCGCGCCCCAGAACACCCACTGCGCGAAGGGCGGGTAGATCGTGGGGATGTGCGGGTGGCCCACCTGCGCCCGGACCGCCGCGGCCGCCCCCTGCGCGACCCCGTCCAGCGCAGGGTCGTTCGGCGCGAAGCGGTACGGGTTGTGCCCCGCGTGCTGCACCAGCCCGTCCCACAGGTAGCGCCACAGGTCTTCGGAGAGCAGCGGCGGCACCCACAGGAGCGCCAGGCGCACGGCCAGGGCGAGGCCCAGCAGCGCCCACAGCGTGTGGCGGCCCTCGCCCGCGCGGTGGAAGCCCGGCCAGCGGCGCAGCACGTACAGGAACGGCAGCCCGGCGGCGCCGTAGCCCACCATCAGGCCCATCAGCTGGTCAGCGGGGGTGTCGCCCCACCTCGACCCCAGGGCGGGGAGGCAGGCGATGAGTGCGCCGGCTGCCATCAGCCGGCGGCGCGTGGTCACGCGGCGGCGGTCTCGTCGGCGGCCTTGGTCGGCGTGCGCCGCACCAGGCTCCACTGGAACAGGCTCATCACGCCGATGTAGAGGAACCCGAACTGGAAGAGGAGCATGAACGGCAGGGCCATCCAGATGGACTCCACGATGCAGTACCAGACCGTGTAGGTGTAGACGAGGCCCAGGCCCAGCTCGAGGTAGGGCAGGATGTTGCGGCCGCCGCGGTAGCGCTTGGACTTCGGCACCTCGATGGCGCCGGTGTTGGCGTCGACCGCGACAAGGCGGCCCCACGGCGGGCGGATGCAGGGCAGGGTGACGGGACGCCCATCCTCGCCGGTAAAGCTGGCGGAGAAGCTGGAGTAGGCCCCCGGACCGCTTA
>JAUHVS010000724.1 GCA_030424955.1 bacterium
ATCGAGATTCGGGGCCTCGGGAGCTTCCGGGTCAAGGATCGGCTGGCCCGCACCGGCCGCAACCCCAAGACGGGGGACGCGGTCGAGATCCCGGCGCGCAAGGTGCCGCACTTCACCGTCGGCAAGCAGCTGAAGGCTCGGGTCGAAGGGGAGGCCTGACCCCCGCGCGGGCGCGCGAGCGCCCGATCCCCCCTCCGCATTGAACACCGGGCGCACCCTCGGTCCAGGCTCGGACCTGGGCGCGGGCTCGACCCGCCGGGCGCTGGCTTGCCCGGCGGGTCGATCGCACGCCCAGGCGCCGCGGCCTTCAGCCCCGCGACAGGCCTCGTCGGCGGGCGCATGGGCCCTCGGCCTGGACTCCGGTAAGATGACAGCGCTTGGCGTCTGGGCACGCGTATGCCGCCACGGTGGGCGGCAGGCAGGACAGGTTTCGGCTCGCTCGGCGTGCGCCCGCGCGCCGCTCTGGTGGAGGTTCATGGAGTCTGGCGTCCCCCTGGCCGTGGTCCTGACGCTCGTGGGCATCGCCGCGCCCACCGCCGCGTGGTGGGCGAGCCGGGGTCGCCGCCGGCGCAGCGCCCATCGCTCAGCCCCCCCGTTCGATGGCCTGGGTGGCGCGATGGCGCTGGCGCTCGAGGGCGACATCGAGGGCGCCAGCCGCCTGGTGCGGCGGTCAGCGGACCGCGTGGGCCGTCATCCCGATCACGTCGTGGCCTGGGTCGCGCTGAACCGAGCGGCGGGGCGACCCGCGGAGGCGCTCGCGGTGGTGGAGCGGCTCCTGGCGGCGGCCCCGGTCGCGCCGCGCTGGCTACGGGCGCTCCAGGTGCGCCTGCTGCTGGACGCCGGCGAGCCTGTGGCGGCCGCCGAGGCTGCACGGGCGACCGCGGATCTACCGCCGGACCTGGCGGTCGCGGCGCTGGCCCGGGCGGGCGCCTGGACCGAGGCCCGGACCGTCTGGCGGGCCGTCAAGCCGAGGCCCGGTCACTGGGCTCAGACGCTGGCGGCGTTGGACGCGGGCGTCGCGGCTGAGCGGGCCGGGGCGGGGGACGAGCGGGGGGCCCGCCGCGCGCTCAAGCGCGCCCTGTCGGCGTCGCCCCCGCCGGTGTCCGCCCTGGTCGTGGGCGAGGCACTGGCCCGGACACCGGGCGAGGCGGCGCGGTTCGCAGCCCGGCTGGCGGCGCGGCTGCACGGCGGGCGAAGCCTCTCTGAGGGCAGCGGCATCGATGAGACGGCCCTCGACGCGGCCAGGCAGGCCTATGAGGCGGGCCGGGTCGAGGCGGCGCTGGGTGGCTTGCGGGACGCGCTGGATCGAGCGCCGAGCAGCTGGCCGATGCGTGCGCAGTACGCGACCTGGCTGGTGGCCCACGGTGAGGCTGCCGACTGGCGCGCTGAGCTGATGGAGCTGGGTGCCGTGCTGGCGGTGCGGCCAACGGAGCGGCGGTGGGCCTGCGAGGCCTGCGGCCATGTGGCTGAGGAGCCGTGGGGCGTGTGCCCACGCTGCGACGCCATCGATCGGCTGACGCCGGCTCCAATGGGGCCGCTGGCGGCTGTACGAGCGCCCTCCATGGCGGGGGCGCAGCTGGACGATTTGAGACGGCTGGCGGGCGGTGCGCGCCCGGCCGGCCCAGGTTGACACTTTAGAAGGGCGCTTGTTAGCGTGCGCCCTTCCACGTCGAGGTGTTTCGAGATGCCGAACCGGACTTTCCACCTCCGTTGCTCCTTCTGCGGCAAGGAGGCCATCGAGGTCCGGAAGCTGATCACGGGGCCGGGGGTGCACATCTGCGACGAGTGCGTCGCGCTGTGCAACGAGATCCTGGCCCAGGACAGCGCCGGAGACGTCAGCGAAGGCCCCGACCGCCGCGACCTGCGACCGAAGGACATCAAGCTCTTCCTCGATGAGCACATCATCGGGCAGGAGCAGGCCAAGAAGGTCATCTCGGTCGCGGTCTACAACCACTACAAGCGGATCAACCACGCGGATGACGGGGACGTTCAGCTCTTCAAGGGCAACATCCTCATGGCGGGGCCGACCGGGAGCGGCAAGACCGCCATCGCACAGGCGCTCGCCAAGCTGCTGGACGTGCCGTTTGTGGTCACCGACGCCACCAGCCTGACCGAGGCGGGCTACGTCGGCGAGGACGTCGAGAGCATCATCAAGTCGCTGTGGATCGCAGCTGATCGGGATGTCGAGCGCGCGTCGCGCGGGATCGTGGTGATCGACGAGATCGACAAGCTGGCCCGGCGCGGTGACGGGGGCGCGAGCACCCGGGACGTCGGCGGTGAGGGCGTGCAGCAGGCGCTGCTGAAGGTCATCGAGAGCAACAAGGTGACGATCTATCCCGATGGGGCGCGCACGCGGCCTCAGAAGGAGCTGATCCAGATCGACACGACCCACGTGCTGTTCATCTTGTGCGGCGCCTTCGTGGGCATCGAGAAGCTGATCCAGAAGCGCAAGAGCCCCGGGTCCATCGGCTTCGGCGCGACGCCGCGGCGGCGGCGCAAGGAAGACGACTACAACGCGCTGATCGGTGAGGTCACGGCCGAAGACTTCATGAAGTACGGCCTGATCCCTGAGTTCATGGGGCGGGTGCCGGTCACGGTGCCGTTCCAGCAGCTCGATGAGGACGCGCTCTATGCGATCCTCTGGCAGCCCAAGAACTCGCTGGTGAAGCAGTACAAGAAGCTGTTCGAGCTGGAGGGGGTCAACCTGCGCTTCACCCCCGAGGCCATGCGCGGCATCGTGCGCGAGGCCATCGCGCGCAAGAGCGGGGCCCGCGGGCTGCGGGCCATCCTCGAAGAGATCATGCTCGACATCATGTACGACCTGCCGGACTTGGAGGACGTGCGTGAGTGCGTGATCACCGAGCGGGTCGTGTTGGAGCGCGAGCCCCCTGAGCTGGTGACAGCCCGCAAGAGCGCCTGACGGCGGACGGCCTCGGCTGCCACGGGGCCCCGCGCCCGCGGCGCCGCGCCGCCTCCGAGGCCCTGGTCTGGTGGCCCGCCTCGGTGCCGGCGTCTGCCTGACAACGCCCCGGTGCCCGGGCCACGGGCAGCCATCCCACCCTGAAGCTGTGGCGTTGTGAGCGCGCGCCGGAGGCTCGGCGCGCGCCCGGCCGGGGGTCTCAGTCCAGGTTGATGGGCTGCCGCGCAGGCACCATGGGGGTCGGGCCGGCGTTGTCGGCCAGGCGCTGGAGGGACCGGCGCACAGCCTCGTTCACGCTGCCCGCGGTGAACTCTCCGTCGACGCCGCGCAGGCCAGCCGGGCGGCCGAAGAGGCGATCGATGACCCCGTCGACGTGCGCTGCGGTCCACAGGTGGAACTGCCCGTTGGCCACCGCGTCTACGACG
>JAUHVS010000009.1 GCA_030424955.1 bacterium
TATCAAATCCAACATTCATCTCGCCCCCCTTGTGGCGCGCGCCGCGAGGGCGTATCCCACGGTGACCGCCGCGGCCGCGCGCGGTCGGAGAGGGAGCGGTGTCGGAAGCGCACGCCATCACCATGCCAGCGAGGGCCCCACGGACGCTGGGTCCGATCGAGCGGGCGCGCCTGTGGGTGAGCTACCAGCGCTACGCGTTCCTGATGGCGGGCGTGCCGCTGGCCGCCACCCTCGCGGTGGCCGTGCGCTGGCCCGGCGCCTGGTGGGCCTGGGCGCCCATGGTCGCCCTCACCCTGAAGCTGTGGGCCTTCGCGGCCACCATCTGGCAGCGCTGGCCGTACAAGCGCGTGGCGACGCTGCGCTTCCAGCGCCAGATCGATGCCGGCCGCTTCACGCCCGACAGCCTGCGCTCCTTCTGCGACGATCCGTGCTTCCGCGTGGTGGCCCGTGAGGTCGCCCGCCGGGCCGGCATCCGCGGCGCGGCACAGCGCGCGCTGCTGCGCCGGCTGACCGCCGAGCAGGCCGATCGCGGCCGCCAGCTGATTCTCGTCGACCGCGCCCAGGGCGTGGTCTTCCAAGTAGATGGGCGGGGGGTCCAGCGGCGGTCGCTGGCCACGCCCCCGACAACACCAGAGATGGAGGGGATTCCAAATGGCCGGTGAACTGACCCCGAAGGCGCAAGAGGCGCTTTCCGAGATCGATCTGATGCAGGGCGAAGAGGTGCTCTACAGCCTGCAGGCCGACGGCTACTTCATGGGCTCGCTGCCCATCCAGAAGCTCATCGCCACCTTCCAGGCCTTCATGGCCAAGCTGACGGGCGGGCACATCCGGGTGTTCCTGGTGCTCACCAACATGCGCGTGCTGCTCATCGAGTCGCAGGCCGTGTGGTGTGGCTGCACCAAGGTCAAGGGCTGGCACACCATCTCGACCAAGTCGGTGGTGGAGGCGGGCTCGGGCAAGGAGACGCGCCTGTGCTTCGTGCACACCCGCGTGTGTCACATCGAGAGCCACACCCAGCGCTACACGCTGGCCATCAAGAAGCTGAAGGACGAGGATCTGCGGGCCTTCCTCACCAACATGAGCCAGCTGATCATCCAGAACAACGCGATCTGATCAGCCGGGCCCGCCGCGCTCGCCTGCCGGCGGCGCGGCCGGGCCACCCCGCCCGCCCGCCGCCTCTCCGTCTGTGCGGGCGAGCCTCCGCCCCGCCAACAACACAGTGTGTTTGCCGGTCACGATAGTGCGGCAGCGGTGCTGGTGCAGGTAGCGCCGGTGGTAGGCCAGGTCTGTCAGCAGCCCTGACAGCTCCGGGTGCGCCACGTGGCGGGCCGCCGCGCCGTGACACACCCGGTGGTCCACCACCCGGCTGTTGGGGAAGCCCAGCAGCACGCCCCCGGTCTCGGCCAGGTGCTGGCCCACGATCCGGCGGAAGAGGGCGCGCCCGTCCAAGGCCTGGCTCTGCAACAGGTTGATCGCGATCACCAGGTCGAAGCGGCCCGGCGGCAGCGCGGCGGGGTCGTTGAGATCCGCCACCTGGAAGGTGAACGGCGGCTGCGGGTAGCGGGCGCGGGCGGCGGCGATGGCGCTGGCGGCGTGGTCGACGCCCACCAGGGTCAGGGCGGCAAGCGCGGCGGGCGTGCGGCCCTGGGCGATGGCCCCCAGCTCCCCGCCCGTGTGGCAGCCCAGGCTCAGCACCCGGGCGTCGGGGGGCAACTGCAGGAAGGCGAGGGCGTCTCGCCACGCCCGCACGAAGGCGGGATCCTCGAACTTGTCGGTGCGCGCGAACTCGCTGTCGGCGCCGTACTTCTCAGGGTCCCCCGAGGGGCGCGCGGTGCGGTGCCAGCCCACCCGGCGGTCCAGGCGGCGCAGGGGCAGCCGCACCCAGCCGGGGGCGCTGATCTGCGGGGTGCCGAGGCTGGCGCCCAGGGCCTCGGCGAGGTCCAGCCAGGCGGCCAGGCTGCGGTAGCGCACGGGCGCGCCGTCGAGCCGCAGGGGCTCGCCGTCGAAGTGCGCGGCGCTCAGGTCGGGATCGGGGGCCTCGATCCACACCCGCTCGCCGGGCGCGCACGCGGCCAGCGCCGCCGAGACCCTCTCATAGACCGCCCACATGGGCTCGGCGGTGACGCGGATCACCGGCGGCGCGGGGCCCGCTGCGCGGCCTCCTCGGCGATGCGCTTCTTGCTGGCGGCCCACCCGCAGATGGGGCAGGTGGCCAGGTCGTGGCCGCGGGCGGGGCAGTACTCCCGGCCGAAGAAGATGATCTGCAGGTGCAGGTCGTTCCAGCGCTCGCGGGCGAAGAGCCGCTTCAGATCCGCCTCGGTGGTGGCGACGTTCTTGCCGCTCGTCAGCCCCCAGCGGGTGGCCAGCCGGTGGATGTGGGTGTCGACGGGGAAGGCCGGCACGCCGAAGGCCTGGGCCATCACCACCGACGCGGTCTTGTGGCCGACCCCCGCCAGGGCCTCCAGCGCCGCAAAGTCGGCGGGCACTTCGCCGCCGTGGCGCTCGACGAGCTGGGTCGCCATGGCCTGCAGGTTCTTGGCCTTGGTCGGGGCCAGGCCGATCTCGCGGATCAGGTGGCGGATCTCGTCCACGGGCAGCGCGGCCATCTCGGCCGGGGTGCCGGCGCGGGCGAAGAGCGCGGGCGTGACCTCGTTGACCTTCTTGTCGGTGGTCTGCGCGCTGAGGGCCACCGCCACGAGCAGGGTGTACGGGTCGCTGTGGTCCAGCGGGATGGGCAGCGTGGTGTACAGCTCGTCGAGGATCGCGACGATGCGGGCGGCCTTCTCGGCGCGGGTCATGGGGGGCTCCAGCGTGACAAAGTCGCGACCGAGCATACGGGCATGGGCCCAGGCTCGCGAGGGTCGCCGCGCTGTGGCACACTGCACGGTCTTGGGCCCCTTCAGGGTCCGCCCGGTTTCGCCAGAGGTTCTCCGCCCGTGATGCGGCCCTTCTTCGACCGACGCCCCGGCCCGCCGGCCCCCACTCGGCGGATCCGCAGCGCCTTGTTTGTGGACTTCGACAACGTCTACATCGGCCTCGACCAAGAGGATCACCAGGCGGCGCGCGCCTTTGCGGACGAGCCCGCCGAGTGGATCGCCTGGATGGAGCGCCTGATGGGGCTGCCCGGGTCGTGGTTCGAGCCCGAGACCCGGCGCTCGATCCTGCTGCGGCGCTGCTACCTGAGCCCCCGCCGCTTCGGCCGCTATCGGCCGTCGTTCACTCGCGCGGGCTTCGACGTGGTGGACTGTCCGGCGCTGACCATGCGGGGCAAGAACAGCGCCGACATCCGCATGGTGATCGACATCTTCGACGCCCTGCAGCACGAGACGTTCTTCGACGAGTTCATCATCTTGTCGAGCGACTCCGACTTCACGCCCGTGCTCAGCCGGCTGCGCACCCACGATCGCCGCACGACGGTGCTGACCGTGGGCAACATCTCAGGGGCCTACCGCGCCGCCTGCGATCTGATGATCGGCTCCGAGGACTTCATCGAGTTCGGGCTGGGCCGCGTGATGCTGCCCCACACCGAGCCCACCCCCGGCACCTCGGCGCGGCCCGAGAGCGCCGAGGTGGCCGACGAGGAGCTGCTCAAGCGCATCGCCGGCAGCGTGTTCGTGGAGGCCAGCGTCAACGGCGAGATCCGGCCGGAGCAGCTCGCCAGCATCTACATCCGCTTCCCCGAGTTCACCCAGGACAGCAACTGGCTGGGGTTCTTCGGGCTGCGGCCCATGACCGACGCCGTGGTGGCCATCCGCGACGATCTGGTGGTGGTGCCGGGCGATCCCTGGACGGTGAAGCTCATCAAGCCGGGCGGGCAGGTGCCCGAGCCGGTGGCGAGCGAGCCCACGCCTGCGGACGACGATCTGCGCCGGCGGGTGGCTGAGGCCGTCGAGGCGCTGGTGACCAAAGCCAAAGGCCCCGTGACCCTCGCGCGGGCCGCGCAGGCCATCACCGCCGACTTCGGCGAGGCCCTCGCGCAGAGCCGCTGGGCGGGCGCGGGCACCTTCAAGGATCTGCTGCAGAGCGTGGCTGGGCTGTCGCTGGCCTTCAGCACGGTGCCGCCGGGCTACGTGTACGATCCGGGCCGCCACGCGCCGCCCCGGGCCACGGTGTCGAGCGGGCTCGACCAGCGCCACCCCGATCTGGCGGCCTTCGTGCGCCGGGTGTTCCAGATCACGGGGGTGCCCAAGCTGACGCCCGAGCAGTTCAGCCTGGTGTTCGTGCACATCGCGTCCGAGGTCAACGCGCACGGCTACAGCCTGTCGCAGACCAGCAAAGAGGTGCGCGACCGCTGCCAGGACGCTGGCGAGAGCGTGCCCCGCCAGGCGGTCATCTTCGTGCTCAAGGGGTTGAGCTACCGGGGCTACGACTTCGAGAGCGACGAGCCCCACGCCCCGGCCATCCTGGCGGCCATGTTCCGCGACAACGTCATCGACCTGTGTGAGAACGCGGGCATGGAGATGACCGAGAAGCAGCTGCTGCTGCTCGACCGCTGGCTGCTGGGCGCCGGCGACGGCGGCGACGCCCTCGACGGCTGACAGCCTCGGCGGCTGACGCGGCTGACGCCCCAGGCGGCGCGCCCGCCAACGCGAGCCGCAGGCGTCAGCGCCCGGCGATCACCTGATCATAGAGGGCCTCGAGGGCGGCGACCCGCTCGCGGTTGTCGTACTCCCGCAGCATCTTGGCGCGGGCAGCGGCGGCCATGCGGGCCCGCAGCGCGGGGTCGCGCAGCAGGGCGATGAGCCGGTCGCCCAGGGCCACCGGATCCCGCTCGGGCACCAGGTAGCCGGTCACGCCGTCGTCGATGATCTCTGGGATGCCCCCGTGCAGGGTGCCCACCACGGGCACCGCGCAGGCGGCGGCCTCTTTGGCCACGATCAGGCCGCTCTCGCGGTCCTGGTTGGCGGCCACGACGCTGGGCGTCAGCACCACGGTCGCGGCCTTCATGGCGGCCACCACCTCGGCGTGGGGCGCGGGCCCGGGCAGGTGCACCCTGTCGCCCAGGTTCAGCTCGGCGACGAGCGCCTCGTAGCGGGGCCGCAGATCGCCGTCGCCCAGGATGGTCAGCCGGAAGTCCAGGCCAGCGTCGCGCGCGCGGGCGGCGGCCCGCAGGCCATCCTCGTGGCCCTTCTTCTCGACGAAGCGGCCCACCATCACCACGCTCGGCGGCGCGTCGGGATCGGGGCCGGGCCCGGGCACGAAGCGCGCCACGTCCACGCCCAGCCGGTGCACCACCACCTTCTCGGGCGGGCAGCCCACCTGCTCGATGAGGTCCTTGAGCTCTTGCGAGGCCGCCAGGAACAGGCGGACCGACCGGAACAGCGCGTGGACGCCCGCGGTGTAGTGCAGCCAGCGCGGCGAGTAGCGGTCGCGGCTGATGAGCAGCGACACGTCGCGGCCGTGCAGCGACACCACCATCGGCACCTTGCGGGTGAGCGACCAGCGCAGGCCGTACAGGGCGTTGTGGCCGAAGTGGGCGTGGATGATGTCGAAGCGGCCGGCGTCGAAGGCGGCGTCGAGCCGGCGCGACAGGCTGGTGGCGCCGAAGAGCGCCGAGCGCAGCGGGTGGGCCTGCGCGGGCACGGCCTCGACGGCGTGCACGGTGTGGCCCGTGAAGCGGTCGGCGTTGCGGTGCTGCCGGCAGAAGACCTCGGGCGCGTAGCGCTGGTGCAGCCGCAGCTGGTCGTGGATGAAGGTCTCGGAGTACGGCAGGAAGTTGGTGCGCAGCAGCGCGACCTTGCGGGTCGGCGCGCCGGCGGGGGGCGGGACGGAGGTCATGACACGTCGTCCTTCGGGGCGGCGTCGGGCCCCCCCAGTCGGTGGCGGGCGCGGGCCAGCAGGCCCAGCGCCTCGGGGTGTCGCACGGCGATCAGCAGGCTGGCGTAGGCCACCGCGCAGCCGACGGCCAGGGCCACGCGGGTCAGCGGGGAGCCGAGCTGGGCGGGGTCCCACGCCAGGGCGAGGCCGGCAAACACCAGCGCGCCGGCCAGGTGGGGCTGCCACACCGCCGAGGGCCGCAGCCAGATGCGCTCCAGCAGGCCCAGCTCGACGATCTGCAGCGCGCTGACGAGGCTGGCGGCCAGCGCGGTGGCCATCGCGGCGCCCAGCAGGCCGTAGCGGGGGATGAGCCACAGGTTGAAGCCGGTGTTGAGCCCAGCCACCAGCAGGCTGTTCAGCAGGTTCCAGCGGGCGTGGCCCGTGAACACGATGCTGTTGCCGGCGAGGCCGACCGCGCAGCTCAAGAAGGGCGGGATCAGCAGCAGCGCCATGAAGCGGGTGTCGCCGATGTAGCTGGCGTCGATGAGCACCAGCACGTCGTCGCGCAGGATGAGCGCGGCGGCCAGGATCGGGAGCGCCAGGGTGGTGGTCCAGCGGGACACCTGGCCCAGGGTGGCCTCGAAGGCGCTGGGATCGCCCGCGGCGTGGTAGCGCGCGGCGACGGGGGCCAGGGCCTGGCTGAAGATGAGCTTCACCTCGCGGATGTTGCTCGTGACCAGCGCGCCCGTCGCATAGAAGGCCACCTGCCCGTTGGTGAACCCAAAGTAGGCCAGCATCAGCACGTCGAGGCGCGTGAGGTACTTGTTGAAGGTCATGTTGAGGCTCTGCGGCACCGCAAAGCTCAGCATGGGGCGGTCGATGTCGACCGCGAGGGCGGCGCGCACCGTGCGCGGCACGTCGAAGTGGGCGCCGTAGGCGCGCACGGCCAGGGCCGCGAGCACGATCCAGGTGGCGGTGTGCGCCCACAGCAGGCCCTCGGCCTGCGCGCCCAGGGCCCACGCGAGGGCGCTGAACCCCAGCAGCCCGAAGGGCTTGATCAGCCCGTTGATGAGCGCGTCGTACTTCATGTGCAGCCGGGCCTTGGTGGCCGCGACGGCGATCTGCGACAGGGCGATGAAGGGCAGCGAGAGCGCGCCGATGCGCAGCAGGCCCGGCAGGGTGGGGCGGTCGGGGTAGAGCCAGGCGCCCAGGGCGTCGGCGCCCAGCAGCGTGGCCACGAGCAGGGCGAGGGCCACCGCCAGGGTGAGGCCGAAGCCCGTGCCCATCACCCGGTACAGGTGATCGGCCCGCTCGGGATCATCGCTGGCGTGGCTGCCGTGCACGATGACGGCGTCGTTGAAGCCCGACGACACCGCGCTGATGGCCACCTCCACCAGGAAGCTGGCCAGGAAGAACAGCCCCATCGTCTGCTCGCCGAACATCCAGGTGGCGAGCACGAAGTACAGCGGGAAGATGAGCTTGGCGGCCAGGCCAAGCAGGTTCACCAGGGCGCCGCGCTTGAGGCTGTCCTGGTAGGCGTCCGCTGGGGGCATGCGGGCGCGGCCCCCCTAGGCTCGACCCGACCCGCCGGCAGGCTGGCCGAAGCGGGTGATCACCTGGGCGCAGGCGGCCTCGTAGTCTTCGGGGAAGTCGATCTCGATGCACGGCAGATCGGTGACGTCCACCGCGTGCATGGCCTGGGTGTCGGCCATGCGGTCCAGGGCGGCCTCGAAGTACGCGTTGCGCAGGCCGTCGTGCTTGACCGACTCCAGGGCCTTGTAGAACCAGGCGGTGAAGGGCGCGTTGAAGCGCGCGACGCCGATGAACTCCCCCAGCGACAGCGCGGGGTCGAGCTCCTTGCTCAGGCGCTGCACGCGGCCCTGGGCGTCGCAGATGGCCTTCACCTCTTCCTCGCCGCAGCGCTTCACCTCGACCGCCAGGGCGGCGCGGTGCGGCGAGCGCACGACCCGGTCCAGCAGGGCGGGCTCGAAGAGCACGTCGCCGTTGAGGTAGACGAAGTCGCGGTCGAGGAAGGTGTCGGCCGCGGCCAGCAGCGACAGCGCCGTGTTGGTCTCGAAGAAGTGGTGGTTGATGCGGTACTCGAACGCCATGTCGGGGTAGTGCTGCTCCACATGGGCGCAGATCTGCTCCCGCCGGTAGCCCAGCACCAGGCACACCTCGCGGATGCCCACGGCGCGCAGCGCCTGGAGCTGGTGGTCGAGGATGGCCTGGCCGCCGACCTCCATCAGGCACTTGGGGCGGTGCTCGGTCAGCGGGTACAGCCGGCGGGACACGCCCGCCACAAGGATCACGGCTTTCATCACAGCACCTCTCGCTCGGTCGCGTTCGCCCGGGCTCCTTAGCCTGCGGCGCGGCGGGGGTGCAAGCGCACACCCACCCGGGGGCGGGGCCGCCGCGGCGCGGCCCGTGTCCACGGTCGGTCAGCAAGGGGTGTGCCAGGGGCCCGCGCGGCGGGCGGATCAGCTTGCGCTGGTGTGGGGGCAGGGGGACGCGCCCTCGCCGGGCTTGAGCGCGGTGGGCGCCTGCGTCACCTGGCCGGGCAGCCAGGCGCTGCTCGGGCAGCGCGCGCCCTTGCCGGGGGCCAGCACCAGCGCCAGCAGCAGCGTGCCCCACACGGCTGCCCCCTGGAGCACGTCCGACGTGATGAAGGGCCCGGCCCCGCCGGCGGCGGTGAAGCCGGTGATGAACACCAGCACCAAGGCCAGCCGCGCGCGGGCGAGGCCCCAGGCCAGGCCCAGGGCGCCGTCGATGGCCACCGGGGCGATGCGGCGGGCGAGCAGCAGGCCCATGCAGGGCAGGGACGCGTAGAGCGACATGCTCAGCGCGGCGTTCTGCGCCCAGGTCTCCTTGAAGGCCGTGCCGGGCGGCAGCCACTTGAAGAAGTAGGTGAAGTCGATGCCGCTGATGCGGGCGCCGAAGGCGGCCCAGAAGGCGACGGTGATGAGCACGAGCAGGGTGGCGGCGGCCTCGAGCCGGCTCGCGCGCCGGGCGCGGCTGCGGGCCCACAGCGGCCACAGGGCGACCGCCGCCGCGGACGGGGCGAAGCGCTGCGGGTCGTGGTGGAAGAAGAAGGCGAAGGCCGGGACCGACACGAGCACCGCCAGCGGGATCAGCCGGGGGCGGCGCCAGCCGAAGGCCAGGGCGACGGGGGTGGCCACGCAGGGCAGGATCCACGCGCTCGGCGGCAGCCGGGGGCCCAGCAGGGCCAGGGTCAGCGCGGCCACGGCGGCGGCCAGGAAGGGCAGGGCGCCCACGGGCTCCGGGCGATCGGCGCTGCGGTCGGGGACCGCCGCGAGCGCCAGCGCCAGCACCACCCAGCCGACCCCGACCAGGCCCACGATGGGCGCCAGGTCTTCGGTGTAGATGCTGAACCAGCGCACCTTGAAGTTGCGCACGGCGGGATCCCACAAGGTCCAGCCCGCGAGCAGCGCCACGGCGGCGGCGGCGGCCTCGCCCCACGCGCGCCGGCGCAGCGCGAACACCGCGGCCAGGGCCAGGGTGAGCAGGACCGCCGTGAGGCCGTTGGCGACGCCGCCGTACTTGTAGACCGTGGGCAGGCTGAACAGCACCGCGCCCGCGACCCACAGCCCGACGGCGGGGGCCTCGCCGGTGCGGGCCTGGGGCGGCGCGGCGCGCCACGCGGGCCGCAGGGCCAGGGCGCCGACGGTGGCGAAACCCAGCCCCAGGGCCACGTTGGTCCAGCGGCCCAGGTAGCTGATGTGCGGCCGCAGCGCGGTCCAGCTCAGCCCCAAGGCCAGGGTGCCCAGCACCAGGCCCGCGATGGCCCACAGCAGCCGCGGCCAGCTCGGCCCGGCCACCGCCACCCACTGCCAGGGGGCCGCCACCCCGATCACCAGCAGGGCCACCAGCCCCAGCGCCCACACCGGGGGGATGCCGCCCCCACCGGGGGGCTCGGGCAGGCCGCGGGTGGCGGGCAGGGGGGTGCCGGCGAAGTAGGCGTCGACCCAGCCGCTCGCCTGGAACTTGAGGCCGAACACCCGTGCCCACAGGGCGCCGTAGTCGGTGACCACCATCGGCTGGGTCGCCCGGCGCGCAAAGGTGGGGCCGAAGAAGCTGGCGTAGGTGGGCACGTCGAGGCCGGCGAAGTGGCGGCCGTCGTCGGTGTGGCCGTGATCGCCGAAGACGGCGACGTGCACCGTGGGCGGCAGGCGCCCCATGGCGGCGTCGATCAGCCGGTCGGCCTGCTCGATCGCCGCGGTGTACTCGGGGCTGTCGGGCCCGTGGGTGTGGGTCGTGACGTCGGTCTCGCGGATGTGCACCACCACCACGTCGAGGCGGTCGCGCTCGAACACCTCGAGGGCGCGCCGGATGGTGTACGCGTCGTCCATCTCGGCGGGGACTTCCACCCAGTCGAAGCCCTCGACGGCCTTCTTGGCCATGATGTCGCCGATGAAGCCCACCCGCTTGCCGCGGGCCTGCAGGGCCTCGAAGACGTTGCCAGGGGGCAGGCGGCCGACGCCGCCGAAGTTGCGCACCAGCGAGAACAGCGAGAAGTGGTCGATGCCGGTGGCCATGGCCGTGAAGCAGGGCACGCTGACGGCATCGGCGCACTGGCGCACGGGGCCATGCAGGCCCTGGCTCAGGCGGGCCTTGAGCCGGGGCATGTGGGGGCTGTCGGGGGCCATGTCGGCCAGCGCGAGGGAGTCGACCCAGAACAGCACCAGCCGGTGGCTGGCGGGGGCCTCGGTGGCCTCGGTCACCGGGGGCCGCTCGGGGCCGGCGCTGTGCTCCAGGATCACCAGCGCGCCGACGGCCAGGAGCACGGGCACCATCCGCGCGAGGGCAGCGGCGAGGGCGGCGGCGAGGCGGCGGACAGGTGACATGCGGCGCACCTTACGGCGAAGTCGTGGCATGGTCCATGCACAACCTGGGCCCGGTCCGCGAAGACCGGACAGTTGACCGCTGGAGAGGGCTGATGCGCTGGAGTGACCCCCTGTGGACCACCGCGAGCTGGCTGCTGGGCCACCTGCTGCCGAAGGACGGGCGGCTGTATGTGTTCGGGGGGCGGCAGTACGGCGGCAACACCTCGCCGGTCTTCGAGGGCGCAGCGGCCCGGGGGCTGCGGGCGGTGTGGCTGACGGCCCGGCCCGAGATCCTGGCCTCGGGCCGGCCGGGGGTGGTCCACACCCGGTCGTGGCGGGGGCTGTGGCTCGCCGCGCGGGCACGGGGCGTGGTGCTCACGCACTCCCTTGGCGACTTCGGCCCCCTGCGGCTCCCGAGCCGGCGCACCCGGGTGCTGAACCTGTGGCACGGCATGCCCATCAAACGCATCTCGACGGCGGATCCGCGTTTTCATACGCGCAGTTACGCGAAGGGGAACCTGCGCGAGATGGCGCGGTTCGAGTGCATGTTCGCCACCTCGCCGGCCATGGCCGAGCTCTTCGCGCAGACCTTCCGGCTGCCCGTCGAGCGGGTGCACCTCACGGGCCAGCCGCGCACCGACGTGCTGTTCCACCCGCCGCCGCCTGACTTCCTGGCGCGCTACGCGCCGGCCCTGCCGCCGCACACCCGGCGGATCCTGTACTGCCCCACCTGGCGCGAGGGGGCGCCCGTGCGGCTGTTCCCCTTCGAGGACCACGATCCGGCCGCCTTGGAGGCGCACCTCGAGGCCCTGGACGCCGTGCTGCTGGTGCGCACGCACCCCAATGATCCCGGCCGGCTCAAGGCCCGGGGCGGCCGGGTGGTGCCGATGCAGGGGGACGTGGCCCCCGAGGTCACCGACGTGCTGCCCCACATGCACGCGCTGATCACCGACTACAGCAGCGTGTACTACGACTTCCTCATGCTGGACCGCCCCACGGTGTTCCTGCCCTACGACCTGGCGGAGTACGCCGAGGCCCCGGGCTTCTACCTGCCCTTCGAGGACATCCTGTCCGGGCCCACGCCCGACACCTTCGCGGGGTTCGTCGCGGCCCTCACCCAGGCGCTGGACGCGCCCGAGGACTTCGCCGCCGAGCGCGCCCGGGTGCGGGCCCTGGTCTACAGTCAGGTGGACGATCGGGCCACCGAGCGGGTACTGGACGTGCTCGCGAGCCCCCCGACGCCTACAGGAGCGCCCCGTGGCTGATGTCCCCGTCGAGATCGTCGGCGTCTCGGTGCTGCCCGAGGCCCACTTCGCCTGCCAGGGCACCGGCATGTGCTGCCAGGGCTACCAGTTCGGCCCCATCGCCGACGACGTGGCCGCGCGCATCGAGGCCCACCCCTTCGTCGAGAACGCCGCGCGCATCGCGGCGGCGGGCGGCCCCTTCACGGTGACCGAGGTGCACGGGGAGCCCATGCGCGTGCTGAGCCGCCACCAGGGCCGCTGCGTGTTCCTGGCCGACGACGGCCTGTGCGTGGTGCACAAGGAGCTGGGCGGCGACGCCAAGCCGGCGCTGTGCAAGCTCTACCCGCTGAACGTGGCCGTGGCCCCCGACGGCGTGGCGTACGTGAGCCTCAACATGGAGTGCGCGGGCTACGCGAAGGGCCGGCATGGGCCGCCGCTCATCGAGACCGTGGCCGAGCACCTCGACCTGATCGGGGCGCTGCCCACCCTGGCCCTGTCCGACACCGTGGTGGTGCGCCCGGGGGTGACCCTGGCCTACGACGAGGCCTTCGACCGCTACGAGGCCCCCTGGCTGGAGGACCTGGACGCGCCCCGCGCGCCGGCGACCCTGGTGGCCGATCTGTGCGCGCGGCTGGTGGGCCGCCTGCGCCACCCGATCCCCGAGCGCACCTGGCCCGAGGCGCAGCAGGCGGCGCTGCACGCCCTGGCGGGGCGGGCCGCGTTCTACGCCCGGCAGGTGGCCGCGCGGGAGCGGGCCGAGGGCGATCCCGTGGACGCGGATCTGCACCTGGCCCTCGCCGACGCGGCCGAGGCGGCGACCCTGCAGGGCGCGGTGGCCTTGGGCGCGGTGCCGGGGGATGAGGCGGACGATCTGCTGCGCACCCACCTGCAGCACGCGGTGTTCGGCAAGGCCCTGCACCGCGCGCCGAGCCTGGCGGCGGGCTTGGGCTTCGAGGCCTTCAAGCTGTGGCTGGTGGCCGCCGACGCCGAGCGCGCCGGGGGCGACGCCGAGGCCGTCGTGGCGGCGCTGCGGCGGGTGAACCGGTGCCTGCGCCCGTCCGACCTGGTGCACGTCGGCCCCGACGTCGAGGCCCGCTGCGTCGAGCTCTGCGACGCCCTGGGCGCCCGCTAGCCGCCCCCCTTGCCGGCGGCGGCCGCGGCGATCATCCTGCCGCCATGGCCACCCACCCCGATCCCCGCACCGCCACCTGGCGGCCCCCCGCGAGCGCCGAGGGGCCCATCACCGCCGACGTGCCCGGCGCCCTGGGCGGGAGCCGGCTCTTCGAGCAGCCGCAGTACCGCGCTGAGCTGCAGGCGTTTTGCGACTTCATCGAGCCCCCCGGGCCGGTGGCCGTGGAGATCGGCTTCGACTACGGGGGGCGGCTGCTGTCTTTGGCGCAGGCGGATCCGGCGGTGCGCTGGGTGGGCATGGAGGTGCGCCAGCGGCGGGTGGAGGCGCTGGCCGAGCGGGCGCCGGCCAACCTGCTCGCGTGGCGGGTGGACGCGCGCACGGTGCTGCGGCAGTTCGTGCCGGCGGGGCGGCTGAGCCGGGTGGACGTGCTGTTCCCCACGCCCTGGTGGGACGAGGGCCACCGGGCGAAGCGCCTGCTGCTCACCGAGGCCTTCGTGGCCGATCTCGCCCGCGCGCTGGCGCCCGACGGCGTGGCCCACGTGGCGACGGACGTGGGCCCCTACTTCGCCCACGTTGAGGGGCTGTTCGCCGGCTGGACCCCCGCGCCGGTCCCGCCCGTCGCGCCGGTGCCCTCGCGGCGCGAGCGCGTGTGCGCCCGGGGCGACCTGGCCGTGTGGCGCGGCGCGTGGCGCCCACCGCCGGCGGCGACGCGCTGAGGGGGGCTCGCCCCGCTGGCGGCCCAAACGCCTGCACAACGGGGCGCCGCCATCGGTCAGAGTGTCGGCGGAAATCGCATTAAAAACAGCGGGTTGTGGGCGCGTGCAACTTTCTTTGACGCGGCCGTGCCGCGACGCGAACGTGCGCTCACCAACTGGGAGGACGTGATGCGTTCACTGTGGATCATTCTCGCCGCGCTGCTCTTCGCGCCGGCTGTGTGGGCTCAGGATGAGGGTGAAGCGGCTGGCGTCGAGGCCGAGGCCGGCGACGAGGGCATGGAGGCCGGGGACGAGGCCATCGAGGGGGGCGAGGCCGCCGCCGAGGTGGACGAGCCTGCAGCCGAAGAGGCCGCCCCGGCGGCTGCCGAAGGCAAGGGCAACGCCCGCAGCGAGAAGGTGAAGGCGCGCCGCGCCAAGGCGCGGGCCAAGCGCCGCGCTGCACGCGCCGCCAAGGCCGAGCGCCAGGCCGCCAAGGCCGAGAAGCAGGCTGCGCGCAAGGCGAAGCGCCGCGACCAGCGCGCCGCCACCAAGGAGAAGCGCGAGGCGCGGCGTGCCGATCAGAAGGCGAAGCAGGCCGAGAAGCGCAAGGCCAAGAAGGCCGCCCGCAAGGCCAAGCGCCAGGCCAAGGCCGACGACGAGTAGCGGCTGAGCCCCCGCACCGATCGAGGCGGTCAGCCTGCCCGGTCGGTGCGCCCCACCAACAGCACCGCGCTCGAGCCGATGATGATGGCCCCGCCCAGCAGGGCCCACGGGCTCGGCGACACCCCAAACACCCACACATCGATCAGCACGGCCCACACTGGGGCCATGTAGCCCGCCGCCGACACCACGGCGGCGCGATCGTGGCGGTACGCGTGGGTCATGAACAGCTGCCCGACCACCGAGGCGACGCCGGCCCCGATCAGCGGCGGCCAGGTCGCGGCTGAGGGCAGCGGCAGGCCGCCGCTGAGGCCCGCGCCGGCGGCCGCGGTGGCGATGACCATGATCTGAAACCAGAACACCAGGGCGGCGGGGGACTCCGTGCGGTTCAGCGCGCGCACGCTCACGTGGGCGGCGCCCGCGAAGGCTGCGCCGCCCAGGGCCACCAGCCCGGGTCCCCAGGCTGCAGGGCCCAGCTCGAGCTTGGGCCCCAGCAGCACCCCGCAGCCCACCAGCCCGACGGCCAACAAACCCCAAATGCGCGCGCCGGGCCGCTCGCCGCGGCCCAGGAACAGCGGCGCGAGGGCGGCCACGAAGAGGGGCTGGGAGCGCCAGATGAGCGAGTGATCGGCCACCGGCAGCCCCGCGGCGGCCTGGTAGGCGCCGAACATGGCGGTGGTGCCGAGCACGAGCCGCAGGCCGAACAGGCCTCGCCGGTGGATCTGCAGGCCGCCCCGGCCCCGGGCGACGCCGTAGACCAGGGGGGCGGCGATGAGGCCCCGCCAGAACATCACCTCGAAGGTGCTCAGCTCGATCCGCGCCTGCTTCACGCACGCCACCATGACCGTGAAGCCCAGGCTGGCGATGAGCATGTACAGGGGGCCGCGGCGCATGGCGCACCTCGCTGGGGGGCGGGGCCCTCAGGATGCTTGCGGGGCGGCGGGTGATTCGGCGGGGGGCAGGGTCGGGGGCCGCAGCCGGGGTCAGCCGCGGCGGGGGCTCACCAGGCCTCGATGACGGCCGAGGTGTAGCGCACCTGGCGGGCCACGATGTGGCCGCTGCTGCTCAGGGCGGGGTCCAGGCGGCCGAAGCGGCTGCGCTCCAGGGTCACCCGCAGGGTGCAGGGCTCGCCCATCCAGCTGCTGCGCACGTCGAGCATGCCGGGGCGCAGCAGGAACACGCCGTCGTCGAAGGCCAGGGTCTGCTCGAAGTCCCAGATGCACTCGCCGTCGATCTTCACGGTCATGTCGTCGCGGGAGCCGTTGCTCCACTCGATGGGGATGGTGTCGAAGTCCACGTCGTACACGCCGCGGGTGGCGTAGGCGCGGTAGCGATCCGGCAGCGACACCCGGGAGTTCGGGGCCGACTCGAACAGGGGCCGGTCCAGCGCGATGCGCACCGGGGTGCCGCCCAGATCGGTGGCCAGCCGGCCGCCGTAGCCCACGTAGCTGATGACCTCGCCCTCGTTCAGGCGCCGGGTGCGCCCGTCGTACTGGGCGACCAGCTCATCGCCGGCGTCCAGGTTGATGAACTCCGACCAGGCCGACCGGGCGTGTCTCAGCTCGACGTCCACCTGGGTGTCGCCAGCGCCGTCGGCGGTGAGGACGATGCTGGCCTCGATGTCGTGGGTGGCGACCTCCGACGAGCTCATCTGCCCGCAGGCGGTGGCGAAGGTGGCGGTCAGCAGGGTGAACAGGGTCTTGGTGATCGTGTTCATGACAGGCTCCGTAAGCAAAAGTCACAGCCCCCGACGGGGGGTCACAACGCTTGTTCAACACGGAGTGCACCCCGAGCCACGGCGCGGCATCGGGGGGTGGGGCGCCCCGGGGCGGGCCAGGCGGCGCGATGGCTCGGAGGGACGGGGAGGCGGGTGGGCCATGGCCGGTGGCCGTGACCGGGGACGGGGCTACTCGCTGGGCAGCCGCTCGTAGGTGCCGTCGCGCTCGCCGCTGGCGCTGTGCCAGTTCGGATCCTCGGGCGGGAAGGCCTCGCCGTCGCCGTTGGCCTCGCCCGGGGTCGCGACGATGTGGCCGCGGTAGGCGGGGCGCACGTTCTCGCCCACGTTCTCGGCGCGGCGCCAGCTGCCGGGGTCGCGGCCGTCGCGGATGGGGGCGCAGTCGGCCTGCCCCGCGCAGTCGAAGTGCCGGCGCACCATGGAGTAGTTGCGCAGCGTGCCGTCGACGCTGTTGCGGCCGCCGGCGAAGGGGGGCCCGCCGTTGCCGGCGTAGTCCATGATGTTGTTGCGCGGGTCGATGAGCATGAGCTCGAGGTCGGCGTTGCGCAGGTTCATGCGCAGGAACCGGGCGTCGTTGGCCATGTTCATCACGAAGTCGGGGTTCTGGTAGGCGCTGCCGCGGAACTGGGGCCGCAGATCGTCGTAGGGCTCGGTGTTGTGGCCCAGGATCAAGAAGCGCTCGTAGGGCCCGATGACCGTGCCGGGGTACAGGCCCACCGCGAAGTCGTGCGGCGTGGCGATGTTCCACATGCTCAGGTCGATGGCCTTGTCGGTGGTGTTGAGCAGCTCGATGAACTCGTCGTTGTCGATGGCGTCGAACTCGTTGGCCTCGGGGTCATCGCAGGGCACGGTCTGGCCGGGCTGGCTGCGGTGCAGGCAGTCGCCGTCCCAGCCGTCCCACATGATCTCGTTGAACACCACGTCGCCCGGCTTGAGGCCGGTCTTGTCGCCGATCCACTGCTTGCCGAAGTGCTTTCCGATGCGCCAGATCAGGTCGAAGTAGCTGTGGTAGTGGCGGGCGAGGCGCGTGCTCTTGAGCACCATCAGCGTCTCGTCGTTGCTGATGGTGGCGCTCGACGACCAGTTGAAGGAGCCCGTGAGCACCACGCCGTGATCGGTCTCGGCGTCCATGATCATGGACTTGCTGTGCTGGCGGCCGCCGCCGGCCTGGTAGTCGCCGGGCTGGCGGGCGTTGTCGTTGCCGTCGATGCGCATGTCGACGCCGTTGATCAGCAGCCGGTAGACCTCGTGGTAGGGGCCGTTGCTGTGCAGCTGGCTGGTGTCGATGACGCCGCGGACGTACTTGCGCAGGTAGGGGGTCTCGCAGACGACGGTCTGGGCGCAGATCTCGGCGGCGGCGGCGTCCAGATCGCCCTGGCGGGCTGGATCGCAGCAGGCGTTGTAGTGCTCGAACTCCTGGTGCTTGGCGACGAAGGCCGCGCCCACCTGGTCTTTGGTGAAGGCGAAGATGAAGAACTCCACGGAGTGCGTGGCGTTCTCGATGGCCTCCAGCATGCGCCCCATGGTGTCTTCCTGGGGCGAGAAGTGCACCTCGAGGGTGGTGTCGCCCACCTCGAACTGGTTGCCGTTGTCGACCTTGCGCTTCGCGTAGCCAAACCGGCCGGCGAACATCTGCTCGAACTCAGCCGTGAAGTCGTCGGCGACCTGGGGCGAGTCGATGATCACCCAGTGGTTGTCGTTGCGGTCGAAGCCGGTGGTGGTGATGTTCCCGGTGCCGGTGACCACGATGCGGCCATCAAACACGAAGAACTTGTTGTGCATGATGTGGTTCTGGTTGCCCACCTGGAACGGCACGTTGATGCGGTCCATCTCGTCGTAGCCGAGCACGTTGCCAAACATGTGCTTGGCGTCGCCCACGAAGCGCAGCTGCACGCCGCGGTAGAAGGCGCGCACGAGGGCCTGCACCACGCTGCGGCGGCTGAAGCCCATCACCGCGAAGTCGATGGTCTGGCTCGCCCGGTCGATGAGCTGCACCACCACGTCGTCGGCGGTGGTGTTGATGCCGTTGCTCGAGTTGCTGCCCGGGAAGTTGAAGTAGACCTCGACCTTGGGCGTGCGCATGGCGCGCTGATCGGCGTCCGACAGCTCGGTCTGGCAGGCGCTCAGGCCCACGAGGCCCAGCAGGGTGGCGATGAGGGCCGCGCGGCCCCAGCGGCGGGTGCGCATCACGGGGCCTCCCACAGGGCCTCGAACCAGGCCACGGCGGCGGGGAAGTCGCCGGTGGTCGGGTTCGCGTTGTTCTCGCGCAGCACCACCATGTGGCCGTCGGTGAAGACGTCGCTCGGGCGGCCGGGCAGGCTGCCGTCGCGCAGCTCGGTGCTGCCAAAGGAGATGGTGGGCGACAGGGGCTGGCTCGAGATGAAGGCCTGGCCCGCGTACTTGGCGTCGTTGATGGGGCTGCGCACGGCGTCGAGGATGATGACGGTGCCCGTGGGCCCGTCCTTCTCGACCAGGCGCGCGCGGGCGCCCTCGCGGCCCAGGGCCTCCAGGGCGTCCAGGGCGGCCTCGAGGTCGTCCACCAGGCCCACGCGCTCGGTGTGATCGTCGAAGCGGTAGGCCTCGCCACGGGCGCTGGTGCCCACGATCACCCGCACGTCGAAGCCGGCCTCGACCTTGTAGCGCAGGGCGTCGAGCAGGGCCTCGTTGCTGAAGTTCTCGCTGGCCAGCCACACGCTGGAGCGCGCGCGGTAGATCTCGTCGATCATCTGCTTGGCCAGGGGCTCCTGGGGGCCGTAGTAGGCCTCCACCACGCCGTCCTCCATGGGGTAGACGGTGCGGTTGTTGCCGTCGGCGCTGGTGCTCGCCCCGAACAGCGTCAGGGTGGTGGCGAAGGTGCCCGCCATCAGCTGTCGGAGCGTGTGGCGGAAGTCCTTGCAGAAGATCTCGCCGGTGGCGGCGAAGCCGAGCTGCCAGCGGGCCTCGACCTCGGGGGCCTCGACGTCGAACAGGCCGCCGGTGATGGCGATCAGGCGCAGGCCGTCGGCGATGACCATGGTGTGGGTCATGCGGTTCTGGCTGCCCAGGCGCCGCACGTCCAGGCCCGGCTGCGGGCTCCAGATCTGGGCGCCGTCGCCGTAGACGACCCGCACGCCGTGCTCGGACAGCGCGCGGAAGCCCGCCTCGCCCCGGGCGTCGGTGTCGGCGGCGACGTAGACGGTCACGCCCCGGGCCTGCGCGGCGGCCAGCGCGTCTGCCACCGGCACGCTGCCCAGGTGGCCAAAGGCCGCCACCACCTCGGTCTGCGCGGCGTCGATGAGCGCGATGACCCGCTGCTCGAAGGCGGCGGCGGTCAGGCCAGTGCCCTCGGGGGTCACGAGGATGGTCTCGAAGCGCTCGAAGAAGTCGGTCTCGCCGTCGATGGCGCTGGGATCGCCCGCGTAGGCGCTGGGCCGCGGATCGCTGGTGTCGCAGGCCGACAGGGCGAGGCCCAGGGCCACGACCGCGGCGGCCCAGGGGCGCAGGCCGGGGCGACGGATCGTCGAGGCGTGCTTCACTGGAAATCCCCCGAGGAGACGTAGCCGGAGTAGTCCGGGCTGTTGGGCATGCCCGGGCTGGCGAAGGTGCGGGTGCGGTAGTCGGGGTGCACCAGCCGGCGCAGCTCGCGGTGCAGCACGGCGCGATCGCCCTGGTGCCAGTCGCTGAGCGCGTAGGTGTGCCACGCCTGATCGCGGTTGCCGCGGTTGTTGAAGATGAGCTGGATGCGCTCCATCGACCGCGAGGTCACCAGATCCCAGGCCCCCGCGAAGGGCAGCTTGCGGTCGTCACCGGCGCCGTCGATGAGGCGCTCGTCGAGGTCGCGCAGGGTGATCTCGAAGGGGCCGTGGGGCAGCTCCAGATCCGGGATGTAGTAGTCGGCCAGGTAGCAGTCGCCGTCCACGCCGGTGCGCACGTCCTGCGGGGCGTCGTCGCAGGGGATGCGGCCGAAGGCGCCGCCGTCCCGCGCGGCGATGACGATGAAGGCGTTGGGCTCCACGGGCGCGTTGTTGATGCGCGGCGGGATGACGAACTCCCGCCGGGTGCGCACGCCGCTGGTCTGCCCCCACCAGCGGCCGTCGGCGTAGACCCCGGTGTCGATGGTGAGGATCCAGCCGGTGAAGTGCATCGGCCGCGGGTGCTTGTTCTGCAGCTCGATGAAGATGTCGCCGGGATCGTGGAACAGCCGGGTCTCGCCGTCGCCGCCGCGCACGCTGCCCGCCCAGTGGACCTCGGTGATGTTCACGCCGCCGCGCTCACCGTTGCTCTGGTAGTCGTCCGCTGCGGTGCCGGTGCGGTAGCCGACCTGCTCGTTGCGGTCGTCGGGCTCCACCGGCGTGTCGCAGGCGCTCAGCGCCAGCGCCAGCGCGGCGAGGCTCAGGACCGTCGTGCCGCGCGCCGCGCCCATCAGAACGAGACCATGCCGCCGAAGCGGAACGCCCAGAAGGCCGCGTCGCCGCCCAGGGCCGTGAGCCGCTGGCCCGCGACCCGGTTGACCTTGATGGCGTAGAAGTCGCCGGGCAGGAAGGCGCCGAAGTTGGTGTAGAGCCGGAAGGCCGAGGTGGCGTTCTGGTCGCCGAAGCGCCGCGACGCCTCGACGTTGAACTCCTGGCCGAGGGCCTTGCCCGCGCGGGCCTGGGCCTCGAACTCGGCGCGGCTGCGGCCGAAGGGCGGATCGTCGATGGCGTCGATGTTGGCGACGTCGAGGAAGCTCGACGAGGTGTCGGTGTACATCCAGTAGTCCAGCCGCAGGCTGTAGGCCGACAGCTTGGCGCCGGCCGCGGCGTGCAGGAACTGGGTGCCCCCCGAGCGGCTGATGTCCTGCGGGGTGTGATCGACCCCGAAGGCGTCGAGGTGGGCCGAGGGGCGCCACGCCGACTGCCGGCCCACGGTCAGGCCGCCCAGGCGGGCGCCGCGGAAGCCCACGAACCCGCGCTCGAACTCCAGCCCGTCGCTGGCGTACTTGGCGCCGTCGAAGTGGTAGAAGTCGGCCTCCAGGTAGACGGACGCGTTGGCCGAGGCCCGCAGGGACAGCTCGGCGCCGCCGCCAAAGGCGTTGCCGCCCGTGTCGACGTCGCGCTCCACCACCGGGCGGCGGTCGATGCCGGCGCTGCGGGCGTACTCACCGAACAGGTTCAGGTTGCCGGTCTGGCCCAGGTCGATGCGGTAGGCCAGCCGGCCGCCCGCCATGTGCTGGTAGTCGCGGTCGCGGAAGTTCCCCAGGGTGCCGCCGTAGGTGATGTTCGCGCCCGACTGGTCGATGGGCCCACCGCCGATGGTGGCGTAGAAGTAGTAGGCCTTCATGTCGAAGCGGTCGCCGCCCTTGAAGGTGCGGTCGTACTCGTAGATGGCCCCGCTGCGCAGGGTGTTGGTCTCGCCCCGCAGGCCGAAGACCGTCTCGCTGCCGTCGCGGAAGAACTGGTAGCCGCTCACCGGCTGGTCGTGGCCCGCGAAGAAGTCGATGGCCAGGATGCGCACGCGCCCGAAGTCGCCGGCGTCCGCCGTCACCGTGATGGCGTCCAGGGTGCCGTCGAGCATGTAGTCCTTGGGCACGCCGCCGATGCGGAAGGGCTGGCGGCCCAGGGTGGTCTTGAGCGTGAAGTCCTTCGACTCGGTGAAGGTGTAGCTCATGGCCAGGCGGAACACGTTGAGCAGCCCGTTGCGGTTGCGCGTGCGGCCCAGGCCGTCGTCGCGCCACACCAGGTCGTACTTGATCTGGGTGTCGAGCTGGATGGCCTCCTGGGGCCGGTAGGCGATGGTGGCCGCGATGTCGGTGTGCCCGAAGGTGCGCCGGTCGTCGGTGTCGATCACCCGCTGATCGGTGGACTCGTCGAGCTGCTGGTAGTCGCGGTTCTCGAAGGTGTGGATCTCGGTGGCCGAGACGATGCCGATGTAGGGCTCGCCCACCTTCGGCCGGATGCGCTGCTGGATCACCGTCTCGAGGGGATCTTCGAGGAAGCGCGCGCCGGTGGCCGTGGGCAGGCGCACGTCGGCGGCGTCCGGGTTCTCGTCGACGACGACGTTCTCTTGGTCCTGCGCGAGGGCGGTGACGCTGGCGCACAGGGCGACGGCGGCGGCGGCGCTGGCGAGGCCGCGCTTCAAGACGTTCATGCTCACTCGTCCTCGGCGTTCAAGACCTGGAGCTGACCCAGGCGGTTGATCCAGATGTTCTGACGTTGGAAGCCGCGCACCACGGGGCCGGTGATGGCCACGTGGGCCCCCCGGGGGGCGGCGAAGCCGCGGCGGCCGAGCTCCACGTCGACGGACGTGGCCCAGCACACGGGCAGCTGATCTTCGCTGACGCGGGCGCCCGCCTCAGCGCAGAGGCTGGGGCAGACGGCGTCCTTGCAGTAGGTGTTGTCTTCGGTGTCGCAGCGCTGGCCGCAGGTGCCGCGGCACAGCTCCATGCACACGGCGTCCGGCGTCACCCCGGAGGGGGGCGCCTCGGCCAGGGGGCGCGAGCTGATCACCAGGTCGTTGAAGTTGTCGTTCGAGGGGCTGACCACCACGTAGCCCTCGACCCGGCGCACGCTGCCGATGTCCTCGAGGGCGAAGGGGCCGCTGGCCTCGGGGTGCTGCTCGAAGAGCACGGGCCGGTCGGGCACGCCGTCCACCAGCGGGGTGGGCAGCTTCTCGACGTCCGCCATGAGGACGTAGCGCGCGCCCGGATCACCGAAGGCTTGCATCACGCCGCGCACGGTCATGCGCAGGCGATCGCCGAAGGTGAACGGGGTGGTGCGGGCGTCGCGCAGCACGGCGACGCCGCCCGTGTCGTCGACGACGACGTAGGTGCCGTAGTTGCGCTCGTCCTGGTTGCACACCGGCACCTTGACGTACTGGCGCGGGTGCAGGGCCACCACGACCTCGATGGTCATGGGGAGCGCCTCGCTGGTCTCGGGCGCGCTGCCCTGGCACTGGTCGGTGGTGAAGGTGGCGTCGGCGTCCACCCACAGGTTGGGGGACTCCCGGCTCACGCCCTCGTCGGGCAGGATCGCCAGCAGATCCGCGAGCCCCGGCGTGCCGGCGGCGGGCAGGCCGTAGCTCAGCCCGTCCGCCCGGTCCCGAAAGTCCACGGGCTCCTGGATCTCACGCTGCACGGGCGGCGTGTCCCAGATGTCGCCCGGGGGCGTGCGCACCGCCTCGGGCTCGGCACAGGCGGTGACGCCCGCCAAGAGCGCGAGCGTCCACCGGAGATCAGTCATTGTAGACGCGCATCCAGGTGAAGTTGATGGAGTCGAACTGGGGCTGGTCCTGGAAGAGGCGCATGGGGCCCACGAAGGTCACGCAGCGGCCGTCCTCGGCGAAGTCCGACTTGGTGCGGAAGATGCCCGTGCCGAAGCCGTAGTCGAAGTTGTTCCAGCACTTGGTGCCGGTGCCACACTCGCTCGGGGCGCCCATCAGGGTGCCGGTGACGCGCACGAGCTGGTTGAGGTCGGCGCTGGTCAGCGCACGATCCACGTCGAAGACGTAGACGTCCTGGTCGACGTCGACGAGCTCCCAGGCGGTGGCCTTCGAGACCTGGCCGGCGCCGAAGTACTGATCGACCTGGGTGACGTCGAGGTTGATCTTGTGGCCGACCCGGATGTCGAAGGGCGGCAGGCCCTCGACCTCGTTGAAGTCGAGGTAGACCTCGACGGTGCCGTTGGCGTCGGCGATCCAGAAGCGCGACTGGCTGCCGGGGATCTCGAAGTTGCCCAGGAAGTTGGTGGCCACCACGGTGGCGCCCCGGATCTCGATGGGCGTCTCGAGGTCGACGGGGTCGCCGTCGGCGGGGAAGGCGGCGTTCAGCGCCGCGATGCCGGCGTCGTACTCGGCCGGGTAGGGCGTGAAGACCGGGTTGCCGCCGTCGGGCTGCTCGGCGCCGGCGCCGAAGACCTGGCCGAGGTAGGTGACGCCCTCGCCACACACGAAGGGCCCGGCGCCGCCCGCGCCCCCGGCGCCGCCCGCGCCCCCGGCGCCGCCCGCGCCGCCC
>JAUHVS010000010.1 GCA_030424955.1 bacterium
TAAGGCGCCCCCGGGGTCGCTCAGTACAGCCGGCCGAAGATGCTGTAGGTGGCCTGCACCGTCTCCAACAGATCCACGTGGCTGCGCAGCTTGAAGCGGTCGGAGAAGTAGCGGCGGGCCAGCTGGTTGTCGAGCTCGGCGTCGGGCCCGTTGTAGCTGTACCAGGCCGCCAGCGACGCGTTGTAGGCGTCGGCCAGGGCCTGCCCGCGGCGCACCAGCGTGACGGCGCCGGTGTCGTCGGGGCGCAGGTACTGGCAGTGGGGGCTGGGCGCGAACACCGCCGTACACACCCCGGCGACACAGGTCTGGCCGGCATCACAGGTGCCCAGCGGGGCCTCGGGGCTGCACGCCGCCGGCGCGCCGCAGGCGCCGCCGCCGGCGGGCACGCAGTTGCCGCGCTCGTCGCAGGTGGTGCCGGCGCCGCACAGGCCCGGATCGTTGGTGCAGTCCTGCAGGCAGTAGAACACCTCGAGGTCGTCGCCGATGGGCTGGCAGTAGCTGCCGTCCAGCGCCCCGGTGTAGCCGGCGCACTCGGTGTCGGCCTCGCAGGGGGTGCACAGGCCGCTCGGGCCGCCCACCGTGGCGTCGCCGCCGCAGCGGGGCTGCACCGCCGCGTAGGTCACGCCGCTCTCGGGATCGGTGAAGGCCACCTGCTCGCTGGTCTGCGGATCGGCCTCGACGGCGTTGGGCGAGCCCGGGCGGAACACGTTGAGCTGGTCGTTGAAGCGGGTGCTGTAGCCCGCCGTGGTGAACAGGAAGCCGTACCAGAGGATGTCGGTGGCCAGCGAGAAGGTGGGCTCCGTCTCGACCACGGGCGCCCAGGGCGCCTCGACACAGGTGCCCGACACGCAGGTGGCCCCCGGCTGGCAGGCGCCCAGGGGGTGCGCCGCATCACAGGCCCCCGCGAAGGGCGCGCAGGCCGCGAGGCTGTCGCCCTCGGGCACGCAGTTGCCGCGGTCGTCGCAGACCGTGCCCGCGGCGCACAGGCCGGCGTCGTTGGTGCAGTCCTGCAGGCAGACCACGGCGCCGTCGCCCAGGGCCTGGCAGTAGGTGCCGCCCAGGCTGCCGGTGTGCCCGGCGCAGTCGCTGTCGGCCTCGCAGATCTCGCACAGGCCCGCGGGCCCGGCCAGCGGCCCGGCGGCGGCGTCGAGGCTGACCTGGGCGCCGGTCTCGGCGTCGAAGTAGGCGCCGGCGTCGCTGTCGTACAGCGGCGCGGCGGGCGGGTAGCTGAGGGCCGTGGTCCACTCGCCGTCGGCCCCCTGCACGGGGGCGCCGCGGGGGGCGAAGGCCGGGTAGTCCTTGGCCAGCACCCGGTTGCTCAGCTGCTCGAGCTCGCCGTCGAACCAGTCATAGAAGCTGATGGCGTAGGTGCCCGCGTCGCCCTCGACGCCCACCACGTAGGCCTCGGGATCCACCAGCGCCCACACGGCCGCCAGGGTGGCCCAGTAGTGGCCGGCCTCTTGGGGCTTGTACTCGAAGTAGTAGCCGGCGTCGGGGTCGAAGGCGCTGAAGCGGCGCCGGCCCACGCCGGGGGCGATGCGCACCCGGCGGCCATCCTCGGCGCAGTCGGGATCGAGGTACTCGTCGCCCTGCAGCACCGGCTCGTCGCTGATGTGGATCAGCCGGCCCCCGGTGGCCTCGCAGAACTGCCCGTAGGGCGGCGTGGCGATGACCTCGCCCAGCAGGCTGAAGCCGCTGTGGATGGCCAGATCGTAGGTGCGATCGAAGAGCGGATCGTCGCCCCAGGGCGCCACGTACCAGCTCTGGAAGATGTCGCTCAGGGGCAGGAACGTGCGGAAGAAGTAGCTGAACAGCGGGTCCCACACGTCGAAGGCCGGCCGGTCGCGGCGGAAGTTCACGAAGGGGTACGTGGCCCGGTACTCGTCGATCTTGCTGCGGGTCAGCTCGAAGGGATCGGCGCCCTGGTCCCAGGCGTGGCAGCTCAGCAGGCCGCCCTCCCACTCGTCGCTGCAGAACATGAAGGGCACGCGCACGGGGCGGTCCTCGCCGTCCTTTTGCTCAAGGAAATCAACGTAGTGCATGAACTCGCGGCCGCGCTCGGCGAAGTCGAAGCGCTCGGGGAACGCCTGCGCGAGGGTGGTGTAGTGGAAGCGCTCCAGCAGGGTCACGCTGGGCAGGCCGGGGTCGTCGAAGGTGAAGCCCAGCTCAGTGCGGTCGAAGAGGCTGCCCGCGCGGCCCAGGGCCGACAGGCGCTTCTTGAACACCGGCAGGTAGCCCGGCAGCTTCGCCAGGCAGCCGGCGCCGTCGGCCTCGCTCGGGTAGCGGGTGCAGCGCGCGCCGTCGGCGGCGTACACGTCGCTGGTGTAGCCAAACACCAGGGCCGCGGCGTCGTACTTGCCGAGCCCCTTCAGGTCGTTCGCCCAGCCGAAGCCGTAGTCCATGATCGAGCTGTACTGCAGCTGGCGCATCTGGCCGTCCACCTGGGCCTCGGTGGGCGTGCTCAGGCGGTAGATGTCGGCCAGGCTCTCGGCCTCGAACAGGGTCTCTTCGCGCAGGTTCCAGTAGGCGTCGGGGTAGTTGAGGCTGTCGTAGCTGCCCTGGAAGTTGTGGCGCAGGCCCAGGGTGTGGCCCACCTCGTGCTCGGCCACCGAGGCGAAGATCTCGGCGCGCAGCTCGCGCCACACCTGCTCATAGTCCGTGCGGCCGGCGTAGGCCCGCACGATGCCGGCCAGATCCGGCTGGAGCATGTCGGCCAGATCGGCGGAGCGGGCGATGGCGGCCTTGCGGCGGCCCATCTGGCGCTTCAGCGCGATGGGGTTGAGCACCCGCGCCGGGTCGAGGCGGGCCTGCACGTCGGCGGGCAGGGCGTCCCAGGTGCTGTTGTGGCGGCCGGCCAGGGCGCGCTTGACGTGGTCGTGGCCCACCAGCGGGCTGGCGCCCTGCTGCACAGCGGCCTCGATGCGGCGCTCGAAGCGCTGCGCGTCGTAGGGGGGCAGCTCGGCCCGCGGCGTCTGCGGGCGCGCCGGCCGGCGGTCGTCGCGCAGGGGCCGGTCGATGGGGTGCTGGGCCAGGCGCTCGCTGGGCGCGGGGGCCGTGGGCGTGCCGTCCAGGCGGGCGCGCACGTCGTCGGCGAACTGCTGGCCGTGCACCAGCGCGTCGAAGTCCAGGGTCTCGTTGTAGTAGCGGATCATGTCGACGGCGTGGCTGGCGTAGGTGCTGACGGCGGCGCCGTACACGTAGGCCTTGCCGCTGATGATCTCGCCGGTCACAGGGTCGGCCGCGCTCGGGCCGTAGCCCAGCAGACCGTAGATGGTCTCGGGATCGACCCAGTGCAGCACCGAGTAGCGCAGATCGCCCATGCGGGGGGTGAAGCCGCGCTCGCCGCAGGCGGTGGGGTCGTCCTCGGCCACGGGGTTGCGGCACAGCACGAAGGGGTCGCCGATCTGCTCGGCGTCCATGGCTGCGGCCAGGCCCGCCTTCAGGCCGTCGTTCCACTGCGCCATGGTCTCGCGGGCCGCGTCCAGCAGCAGCGGATCGTCAGGGAACGTGGGCGACAGGTAGTACGGCACGCTGCGCACCGTGCGCTCGGGCAGCGGGATGGGCCGCCCCTCGGCGTCGGCGCTCGCCTCGAAGATGTGGTGGCGGTTGATGAGCAGCCGCCGGCCGGTGTCGGTGACGCCGCGCTGCTCGTCGTAGGTGAAGAACTCGGTGCGGAAGTAGCCGAAGCGGCTCATCAGCCGGTCGTCGTAGTGGAAGGGCTGGTAGGTGCTGGGGCCCACCTTGCTCAGCGACGTGCGCACCTTGATCTCGGCGCTCGTGCAGTCCTCGGCCGCCCAGCCGTACCAGCTGAAGATGCAGCCCCACAGGTCAGGCTCCACGAACACCTTGCCGGTCACGTCGAAGTAGCGCAGGGCGCCGTCGGCGTCGGTCTCGCGGTAGAGGGCGTCGGCGCCGCCCTGCTCCTCGGGCACGAAGTAGGCCAGGGCCACCTGGTCTTTGACCGGCGCGATGAAGTCGAAGTTGGTCACCAGGTTGCTCGACCAGTCCACCCGCACGTAGTCGCGCTCGTGCCACAGGCGGTCGCTGGTGTTCTCGACGATGACGTTGCTCTGCTCGCCCGTGTTGGGGTTGTAGTCGCGGATGACGTCGATGTGGCCCTCGATGGGGTAGGCCGCCACCGGGTTCTCGGTGCCGTCGAAGGGCGCCAGGGTGCTGGGGGCCTCGGCGCCGGGCACGAGCTGGTAGCTGCGGTAGGCCACCAGGTAGTTCTCGTGGATGGCCCAGCGCACCCGCTCCAGGCGCGAGGTCTCGCCCTCGAAGGTGAACGCGCTGGTGGGCGGCACCCCCACGATGGTCTGCAGCAGGTGCCACTCGCCGTCCAGATCGGCCTTGCGGATCAGGTTGCCCTGCGTGCGGTCGATGTCCTTGACGGTCTCGCTGCAGCCCAGCGGCAGCGACACGAGCAGCGCAGCGCCGATGAGGCGCGTGAACCAGGTGAGCATGCGATTCCCCCCCAAGGCCCCTCGCCTCGGCGACGCCAGGGTGCCAGCCGCCCGCAGCGCCCACAAGCGCGGGGGCTTGCGCGGCTCGGGCGACCCCGGTTTGCTGCGGGCCTGTGTGCGGCGGCCCGGCCGCGGCGGAGCACGCGCGGGAGGGGGCGATGCGGCTGTTCTTGTACGGCACCTTGATGCGCGGCGGCGTGGCCCACCACCACGTGGCCGACCTGACGCGGCTGGGCCCGGCGCAGACGGCGCCCGGCTACGCGCTCTACGCCCTGGGCTGGTACCCGGGGCTGGTGGTCGATCCCCAGGCGGGCTGTGTGCACGGTGAGGTGTACGCCCTGCCCGACGGCCCGCAGCAGGCGCTGCGGCTCGCGGCGCTGGACGCCTACGAGGGCGTGCCCGACCCCTACACCCGCCAGCGGATCACCCTGCAGGACGGCAGCGAGGCCGTGGCCTGGGTGCTCGCGCCGGCGCGGGCGGCCGGTCACCCCCGCATCCCCCACGGGGACTGGCGCCGCTGGCACGGTGCGCCCCGCTGAGCCCGTGGGGCTGGGGCGGCCGCGCGGAGAACGGTCTGTCGCCGCTGGGACACAATCCGGTTTCCCCTATTGGTTTCAGCACCTTGCGGCGTTCATCACACAGTCCTCACGGGCCGTGACTCAGGTCGCCCGCGGCTGTGATACGACCGTGACATCCGGTGGCCATGGTGCAAGGCGTCGCCAACCCGAGGAGCCGCCATGACCACCGCCACTTCCCCCCGCGAGACCCTGCTGATCGACGCCATGAGCCGCTACGTGGACGGCGACGCCGCTGGCTTCGACACCGTGTGGCGCCACCTGTCGGGGCTCGTGCGGGCCCGCGCGCTGGGCTGGGTGGGCGACGCCGGCGCCGACGACGTGGTGCAGCAGGTGTTCTTGAAGGTGCACCTCAACCGGCACCGCTACCGGCCGGGCTCGCCGGTGACGCCGTGGGTGATGACCATCGCCCGCAACCAGGCCACCGACGCCCTGCGCAAGCGGGGGCGGCGCAAGGACCGGCTGACGGACGAGGGCACCCTGCCCGAGTGGCTGCCCGAGGGCATGGCCGAGCCGGTGCCCGGCGAGACCGACGAGGTGGTGGCCGCCGTGCGCGAGGCCGTGGATCAGCTCCCGGCGGCGCAGCGGGCCGTGGTGCGGCTGCACAAGCTCGAGGAGCACTCCTTCGACGAGGTCGCGGCGACCCTGGGCATCCAGGCGGGCGCGGCCCGGGTGCGCGCGCACCGGGCGTACGGCCGGCTGCGGGACCTGCTGAGCCCCAGCCTCGCGGCGGCCTGACCCGCGGCGCCCAAGCCCCTGCGCGGGGCCGCCGTAGTTGCTGACAGGCACCGATGAACCTGTCAGGCTCGCCGCTGTGAGCGCTGCGCCCGACGAGCCCCCAGACTGGCGCCCTCGCCAATTGGCGGACGCTGACCGCGCCCGCCTGCTCGCGCGGCTGCCCGAGGGGGCCCCCTGGCTGATGGCCCGCATCCTGGGCTACGCCGACCAGCAGGGCTACACCCGCTACACCTCCACGCTCCTCGAGGCCTGGCGCCTGTCCATCGACGGCCTCACCGAGGCCATCACCGGCGCCGCCGCCCGGTCGCCTCGGGTGCTCGAGCTCACCCCCGATCAAGAGCTGGCCAACGATCCCGCGACCGCCTTCGGGCTGCTCGAGGCCCAGCGGCACCGCGCCCGCGGCATCAACCTGGCCATGTTCCTGGGCCTGATGAAGTACTACCGCGAGACGTACGCGGAGTGGATCGCCCACGTCGGCGGCTGGGCCGACGCCGACACGGTGCAGCGGTTCGTCCGCCGCCTGTTCGACCGCACAGAGCTGGCCTACAGCACCGAGTGGGCGGGGGAAGCCGCCGAGCTGCAGCTCAAGGCGCTCGCGTCCGCCAACCGCGCCATGGCGAACGAGAAGAACCAGTACCTGACCCTGTTCGAGAGCCTGTCCCAGCCCGCCCTGCTCACCGACGCCGCCGGCCAGCCCACCGTGCTCAACCACGCGGCGGTGGTGGCCTTTGGCGGCGGCGAGGCTGGCCCGCGCTACTACGGCGAGACCCAGGCGGCCCCCCCCCTGCCCTGGCTGACCTCGGTGCTCGCGCAGCCAGCGGAGGGGCCCCCCCTGCCGCTCACCCTCGACACCGGGCTGGGGCGCCGTCAGTACGACGCCCACCACCACCCCATGCTGGACGTGAGCGGCAAGTTCGCCGGGTACGTCGTGCTGCTGGCCGACGTCACCGCCCACCGCGCGGCCGAGGCCCGCGCCGTCGATGAGGCCGCCCACCACAAGGCCCTCGTCGATCGCCTGCCGGCCTTCGTCTACCAGTACGAGGTGGGCTTCGGCGCCCGCTACTGGTCGCCCCACGCGCAGGAGACGCTGGGCTTCACCGAGGCGATCCGCCGAGCCGCGCCTGGCGCCTGGCACGACGCGATCCACCCCGACGACCAGCCCCGGGTGGACGCCGCCATCGCCGCCGCGAGCCGCGACGCGCCCTTCGAGGTGGAGTACCGCATCCGCGACCAGCACGGGCGCTGGCGCTGGCTGCTGGACCGGTCGATCTCGGTGGATCACATCGGCGAGCGGACCGTCATCCACGGGGTGGCCTTCGACCTCACGGCGCGCCGCGAGGCCGAGCTTGCCCTGGAGGCCGAGCGGGACCGGCTCACCGCGCTGCTTCGCCTGGCCCCCGTCGCCATTGTGGAGCTGAGCGTGCAGGCGGGCGAGGCGCGTGAGTCGCCCCCGCTCACGCCCACCAACTGGGTGCTCACCACCGCCAACGAGGCGGCGCTGCGCCTGCTCGACGTGCCCGCGCCCGCTGCCCTCGAGCGGGGGCTGCGGCGGCACTGGGACCTGGACGTCGTGGCGCAGCTGCGGGGGCTGGTGACCCGGATCATCGGGGGCGAGGCGCTGAGCCAGGCGCCGCTCACGTGGCCCGACCCCGAGCGGGAGAGCCAGCAGCTCCTCGTCAGCGGCGCGCGGCTCCCGGCCCCGGCCGGCGAGGCGCGCGTCGTGGTGCTGCTGCGCGACGTCAGCCAGGAGCGCGCCTACGAGGCCCAGCTCGATCGCCTCAACCGCTTCGATCCGCTGACGGGGCTGCTGAACCGGCGCAGCGTGGTGAAGCACCTCGCCGACCGGCTGCGGTCCGACGCGAGCCGGCCCACTGCGGTGGTGGTGCTGGATCTGGTGCGCTTCGGCCGCGTGAACGACTCGCTGGGCCATGGCGCTGGCGACGCCTTGCTGGTGGCCGTGGGCCAGCGCCTCACCCGCGCCCTGCCCAACCACGCCATCGGCCGGCTGGACGGCGACACCTTCGCGGTCGTGCTGGGCCGCCTGCGCGGGCCCGAGCAGGTCGCCGCCTGGGTCCACCGGATCCGCGAGCGCCTGCAGGCGCCCTTCGCCGTCGAGGCCCACGCCATCTCGCTGGACGCCCACTATGGCGTCGCCATCGCGCCGGCAGACGCGCGCACGGCGGCCGAGCTGATGCGCCTCGCCCAGGCCGCCCTCGCCGAGAGCCGGCGGGTCGACGGCCACGGGGGCGTGCGCTACGCCAGCCCGCGCCTGGGTGAGGCCGCCCGGGCCCGGCTCGAGCGCGAGACCCGCCTGCGCGAGGCCCTGGGCACCGACGAGTTCTCCGTCGCCTTCCAGCCCCAGTTCGATGGCCGCCTGGCGCTCGTCGGCTTCGAGGCCCTGGCCCGCTGGCGCCCCGATGGCGCCGCGAACATCCCGCCCAACGAGTTCATCGTGATGGCCGAGGACTGCGGGCTGATCGACGCGCTGACCCAGCGGGTGCTGTCGCTGACGATGCGGCAGGTGGCGGCCTGGGCGCAGGCGGGCCTGACCGGCTTCCGGGTCAGCATCAACGCCTCAGCCACCGAGCTGCACCGGGCGGACTTCGCCGATCGCTTCCTGCAGACCTGCGCCGCCGAGGGGCTGAGCGCCGACCGCTTCGAGATCGAGATCACCGAGTCGGCTGTGCTGCGGGATCCGGCCAACGCGCGGGCGACCCTCGATCGGCTGGCGGCCGCGGGCGTGCGGGTGGCCCTCGACGACTTCGGCACGGGCCACTCGTCGCTGGCGAACCTGCGGCGGCTGCCCCTGCACACCTTGAAGATCGACCGGTCCTTTGTGGACGACATCGAGACCGACCCCGACGACCAGGCCATCTGCCGCGCCGTGGTGGCCCTGGGCCACGGGCTGGGCCTCGAGGTGGTGGCCGAGGGCGTCGAGACCATGGGCCAGCAGAGCTTCTTGTTGGGCTTGGGCTGCGACGTGCTCCAGGGCTTCGGGCCCGGTCGGCCGATGACCGGCGAGGCGGCCACGGCGTGGCTGCGCGGCGACCGCAAACCCCGGGACACGGGGGCCCCCGACGCCGGTTGACGGTCAGGGGCCGGGGCCCCCGCTGCCCCCGCCGACGGTGGCTGGCACGGGATGTGAACAGCCCCCCCGGCCTGTCCCCACGGAGGTGCCCGCCATGTCGTCCCGCTTCTTGCCCCTGGCCCGCGCCCTGCGCCGCCCGCCCGCGGCCCCCGCGCTGCTCGCCCTCACCACCCAGACCTTGCTGCTGTGCGGCTGCGAGTGCCCCGAGGCCCGCTGGACGGAGTCGACGGCGCCGGCCACCGCGAGCCAGCCCGTCGAGGCGAAGCTGCTGGCGTGGATCGAGGCCAACGCCGCGCTGTCCCCCGCTGAGCGCCTGCGGGCCCTGCACGGCCTCAACCCGGCCGCCAACGCCCCGGCGCGACCGTACGGCTACTTCGGCCCCGCCCAGGCCGCGCTGCTGCGCGACGCCGCCGACGCGCTGGGCGCCGACCTGTGCGCCGCCATCTGTGGCGAGGTGCTGGGGGCCTACCCGGGGCCCACCGAGCCGGCCGTGGGCTGCGAGGCCAAGGCCACCGAGGCGGGCCCGGCGCTGTGGTGCCGCTGGTTCAACCAGCCGGAGTGCATCGGCGGGCGTCGGCCGGCCGGCCTGCGCGCCCCCACCGGCGCCTTCGCCCCTGACGCCCGCGCCGCGTGGTGGGCGGCCCTGGCCCACGAGGAGGCCGCCGCCGTGCACGCCTTCGCGCGGCTGCTGCGGGATCTGCACGGCCTGGGCGCCCCCGACGGGCTGCTGCGCGCCACCGCCCGCGCCCTCGCCGACGAGGTGCACCACGCCGCCGCCGCCGCCCGCCGCGCCCATGGGCTCGGCGCGCCGATCCGCCAGCCCGAGGTGGCCCCCTACGCGCCGCGGGATCGGCTGGCCATCGCCACTGAGAACGTCACCGCCGGCTGCGTGCTGGAGGCCTTCGCCGCGCTGGAGGCCGTGTGGCAGGCCGGCGCCGCGCGTGACCCCGTCGACCGCCAGATCCTGGCCCGCATCGCGGCCGACGAGGTGCGCCACGCGGCCCTGTCGGCCCAGCTCGACGGCTGGCTCCGGGCCGGGCTGACGGCGCCCGAGCGGGGCCTCGTGGCCGCCGCGCACGGGCACGCCCTGGCCGCGCTCGCCGCCCAGGTGGCCCAGCGCCCGACCGCCCCTGAGGATCTGCGGGCCCCCCGCGCCGTGGCGCAGCAGCTGTGCCACGCCCTGCACGCCGCGGCCTACGGTTGATCCCCGCGCCCGCGTGTGGCACGCCACCGCTGCGTCGCTAGGAGGAGCACATGCCCACCGCACCCGTCGATGGCCTTGAGATCTGCTACGAGACCCACGGCGACGCGGCCAACCCGCCGCTGCTGTTGGTGATGGGCTTCGCCGGACAGCTGGTCGCCTGGCCCGAGGCGCTCGTCGAGGCCCTCGTCGCGCAGGGCTTCTATGTGATCCGCTACGACAACCGCGACGTGGGGGCCTCCACCTGGCTCGAGGACGCGCCGGCCCCGGCCTTCGCCACCAGCATGGCGCGCTTCCAGCTCGGCCGCTCGCGGGTGCGCCCGCCGTACACCCTGGTGGACATGGCGAAGGACGCCGCGGGCCTCATCGACCACCTGGGCGTCGGCCCGGTGCACGTCTGGGGCGTGTCGATGGGCGGCATGATCGCCCAGCAGCTCACCCTGGACTTCCCCGACCGGGTCAAGACGCTGACCTCGATGATGAGCCACACCGGCCGCTGGCGGGACCACATCGGGCAGATCAGCGCGCTCAAGGCCCTGCTCGGCACCCGCCCCACCACCCGCGACAAGGCCATCGCGGGCTTCCGCGCCCTCTTCACGGCCATCGGCGGGGACGCCTTCCCGGTGGACGGGGAGGCCCTCGAGGCCATCGGCGCCCTGAGCTTCGACCGCGGCATCAACCCCCGCGGCATCAAGCGGCACATGGCGGCGATCCTGGGCAGCCCCGAGCGCACCCAGCGGCTCAAGGCCGTGCGCACCCCGACGCTGGTGATCCACGGCACGGCCGATCCGCTCGTGCCCGTGCGCGGGGGCAAGCACACCGCGCAGACCATCCCCAACGCGCGCCTGACGCTGATCGAGGGGCTGGGCCACAGCCTGCCCAGCGGGGTCTGGCCGCAGATCATCGAGCTGTTGGCTGACCACACGGGCCTGGGGGCGGGCGCTCAGGCCGGCGGGCAGGTGGGCGCTCAGACGGCCTGACGGCTACTCGGCGTCGCCGGGCTGCCCCGCGCCATACGCCAGGGACAGCCGGCTCAGCAGCGCGCCAGCGGCCACGGACGCCGGGAGCTCGCCGCGGGCCACCCGCGCCCGCGCGTCGGCCACCGCCCGCCCCGTCGGTCCCTGATCGAGCAGCGCCTGCAGCCCGTCGGTGAGCTGCTGGTTGAGCCACTGCAGGTCCTGGGCGCGCCGGCGCTCGGCCAGCCGCCCGTCGGCCTGCAGCGCCTCGCGGTGATCCATCACCGCCTGCCACACCCGATCGAGCTTGCTGCCCGTGAGCGCCGAGCAGGTGATGACCCGCGGCGTCCACCAGGGCTGGCGGGGGGTCAGGTAGCGCAGGGCGTTGCGGTACTCCTGGGCGGCCTGGTTGGCGCGGGTGACGTTGTCGCCGTCGGCCTTGTTGACCGCGATGGCGTCGGCCAGCTCCAGCACCCCACGCTTGATGCCCTGCAGCTCATCGCCCGCGCCCGGCAGCATCAGCGCCAGGAAGAAGTCGGTCATGCCGGCGACGGTGATCTCGGACTGCCCCACCCCCACGGTCTCGACCAGCACCACGTCGAACCCGGCCGCCTCGCACAGCAGCAGGCTCTCGCGGGTCTGCCGCGCCACGCCGCCCAGGGTGCCGCTGGTGGGCGAGGGCCGCACGAAGGCGTTGGGATCCACCGACAGCCGCGCCATGCGGGTCTTGTCGCCCAGGATGCTGCCGCCGGTGAGCGCGCTGCTGGGATCCACGGCGAGCACCGCCACCCGCCGGCCCTCGGCGGTCAGGCGGGTGCCCAGGGCCTCCACCAGGCTGCTCTTGCCCACCCCCGGGGTGCCGGTGATGCCGACCCGCCAGGCGCGCCCGGTGCGCCCCGCCAGCTGCGCGAGGACCTCGCGGGCCTGGGCCTGATGATCGGCGCGGGCCGACTCCACCAGGGTGATGGCGCGGGCCAGGGTGGCGCGGTCGCCGGCGGTGACGCCGGCCACGTAATCGGCCACAGACAGGACGGATCGGCGGACACGCTGCATGGGCGCACTCTCGCCCATCGGGCCCGGGGGGGGAAGCCCGAGCCGGGGGCGCCAGCGCACCGGCGCGCCCCCCACAAGCCGATTGCCAGCCGGCCGACCGGTCGCGCAGACTGCCCGGCGATGCCGCCGACCGCCCCCAGCCGCCCAGCCCACCCATCGAGGGCGGCCTGGCGCTGCCTCGCCAGCCTCGCGCTCGCCGCCCCCGCCCAGGCGGGCTGGCTGGGCGACGCCCTGCGCTCGGTGTCCCTCGAGGCCGACGCCGGCGTGTACGCGGGCCGCCTGAGCGCGGGGCTGACCGGCTTCCGCTGGCCGGGCGCCGATGAGACCGCCACCGATCGCGCCGTAGGCAGCGTGGGCCGCGGCGAGGGCCTGCTGTGGAGCCTCACCGGGCGGCTGTCGCTGCTGGGCCACGACCTGCTGTTCAACTACGTCGCCGACGACGTGCTCGATGACGCCACGCGGCAGGCCGCCGGCGACGCCCTGGGCAGCGGCCGGGTGGCCGACGCCATCTTGTGGCTGGCCGGCGAGCTGCGGCCCGACCTGGGCGACCTGCTGGGCGACGGCCGCCCGTGGGTGCGCCTGGAGTACGGCGACTTCGAGGGCTCCATCGACGAGGCCTGGCGCTTCGGCACCCGCAACGGCCGGCCCTGGTTTGGGGGCCGCGACGCCGGCTGGCGCACCCGCCTGCTCAACGTCGAGGCGGGCCAGTACGTGGCCTACCATGTCCGCGAGCCGGGCACCCGCCGCCGCCGGGGCGACGACGATCCCGAGCGCGGCGCGGCCGGCGTGTACCTGCGCTACACCCAGTTCAGCCGCCCCGTGGTGCTGGGCTACGATCCCGACGGCGGCACGGGCTTCGCCCTGCAGGACGCCGATCTGGGCATGCTGGCCCTGGGCCTGCGCTGGGACGTCAAGCAGTGCAGCGGCATCTGGTGCGGCACCGCGGTGGGCAGCTTCATCCCCTTCACCGGCTGGACGTGGCTCGACCTGGGCCGCTTCGGCACCCAGCGCGGCGTGGTGCTGAGCGGCGGGTTCGACCTGCGCGGCTCCGTGCGCTGGCAGGTGGCGGGCAGCTTCGAGATCGAGCCCTACGTCAGCTTCCGCGCCGACTGGCTGTTCCCCATCACCGGCACCTTCTTCGACGCCAGCATCGACACCTACACCCTGTGGGCCCCCGACTACCTGCTCTGGGGGCCCGGCGCCGGCCTGCAGGTGCGGCTGTGAGGCGCCTGGGCTGGGGGGTGGCCCTCACGCTGCTGGCGGCGCCGCTGAGCTGTGGTGAGCTCGCCGTGACCGAGCCCAGTTGCGAGCACGGCAGCGACTGCGTGTGGCCCCAGGTCTGCTGCAGCGACCCGCGCATCCCGCCCCTCGGCAAGGCGGTGCCGTACTGCGAACAGATCACCCGGTGCGACGCCTACCTGCCCCCGATGCTCGAGGGCAACCCGTGCGGGGCCTCGGCCCTGACCGCCTGCGCCGAGCCGTGGGTGTGCTGCCAGAAGACCTTCACCTGCGAGACCGCCGAGGCCTGCGCCGCCGCCCCCACGCCGCCGCCCACCGTGCCCAGCCTGGCCCTCTGCCACGGCCCCAGCGACTGTGGCCCCGGCGAGTACTGCGCAGGCATCAACCTGGCCCAGCGCGACGGCCGCTGTGAGGCCTTCGATCCGCTGCCGATCCCGCCCGACCAGGGCGCCCCGTGATCCGGCGGCCTCCGCCGACCGGCATGTGGCGAGGCTTTGAAACCCCGGCCGCCCCCGTGGCGTCCACCCCGCGACGCTGGCGCTGCCGGCGCCCGACCCAGACAGATCCCCGACCCAAACCCGATCGAGGTACCCGATGACCATCCAGGTTGGTGACACCCTCCCCGCCGCGAAGCTCCACGAGACCAGCCCCGGCGACGCCGTGGACATCGCCGAGCTCACCGCCGGCAAGACCGTGGTGCTCTTCGCCGTGCCCGGGGCCTTCACCCCCGGCTGCTCCAAGACCCACCTGCCCGGCTATGTGGCCGACGCCGAGGCCTTCAAGGCCAAGGGCATCGACGAGATCGTGTGCGTGGCCGTCAACGACGCCTTCGTGATGCAGGCCTGGGGCGAGGCCCACGGGGCGCTCGGCAAGGTGCGCATGCTGGCCGATCCCGCCGGCGCCTTCACCCAGGCCATCGGCCTGGACGTCAACGCCGCGGCCCTGGGCGGCCTGCGCTCCAAGCGCTACTCGATGATCATCAAGGACGGCACCGTGTCGGCCCTCAACGTGGAGCCGGACGGCTTCGGGCTGACCTGCAGCCTGTCGAAGCCCCTCATCGACCAGATCTGAGGGATCGGCGGCCGCCGAGCGCCGGCGGGGCGGGCCACCGAATGACCCGCCGCTGGCCTCGTCGGCCCGGGGCGCCGACAATGCGGCGTCCTGCCCCCTCGGAGGCCCCATGATCGCCTGCCTGCCCCTGCTCGGCGTGCTCCTCAGCCCGCCCGTCCTCCCCGCCTCGATGCCGCCCGAAGCCGCGGCCTGCCTGGCCGAGCTCGTCGCCCCGGCGCCCTCGGGTACCGCCGACCGCCCCCTGCCCGGTCCCTGTGAGCGCACCGGCCACGCGCCCATGCGCTTCACCTACGCGGTGGGCGACACCCCGCAGGGCGGGCTGCCGGGCGCAGACACCACCGACGTCATCTTGGACGCCGGCGGGCACGCCATCCGCGAGATCACCCACCGCGCGGGGGTGGCCCACACCGTCACCACCCGCAGCTGGTCGGGGGACTTCCTCAAGACCGAGGAGCAGCGGCCCGCCCCCGGCGCCCCGTGCAGCCCCACCGTGCGCACCGACTACGCCATGGACGACTTCGGTCGCCCGGCGGGGCACACCACCACCACCGTCGCCTGCGACGGCACCCAGGCCCGCACCCAGGTGACCCTGGCGTGGCAGGCCGACGGGAGCGCGCGGATCACCGACGCCCAGGGCGTCGCCCAGCAGGCCAAGGGCCTGGACGGCGGCGACTGGTACACCGTGACCTGCCGCGGCGCCGCCTGCGCCTGCGAGCGCCGCACCTACGACAGCCAGCAGAACCTGCTGCGCACCCGCACCCGCACGGCCACGGGCGAGGTGCAGACCGCCACCCACGACTACGGCTGCTGGCCCCCGGCGAGCCCCGTGACCCCCCCCACGCCCGGGCTGGCGCTGCGGGGCAAGGCGCTCTACGGCCAGTACTGCAAGACCTGCCACGGCGAGACCGGCGTGGGCGACGGCCCCGGCGGCGCGGGCCTGCCCGTGCGCAACCTGGTGGCCATGGGCACCGCCATGTGTGGGCAGGACAACGCCATCCTCGACACCATCCGGCGGGGCGTCGGCAAGATGCCGGGCTTCCCCCAGCTCGACGCCCAGCAACGCCGGGACATCCTGGCCTACGTGCGCCTGCTGCAGAACGCGGGCCGCTGACGGGCCCTCGACGGCCCCGCCCGGGTGTGCTCCAGTGCAGCCGACGCCGCCGGACGCGCCGCGCGGCCCCCTCGGCCCAGGAGACCCCATGCACGCTGTGATCACCGGCGCCTCGGCGGGGCTGGGCGCCGCCTTCGCGCGCGCCTTCGCCGCCGCGGGCTACGACTGCACGCTGGTGGCCCGGCGCCAGCCCCTGCTCGACGCCCTGGCCGAGTCGCTGCCCACCCGCACCCACGTCGTCGCCACGGACCTGTCGGATCCCGCCACGGCCACCGCCTGGCTCGACGGCGCCGTCGCCGCGCTGGGGCCCATCGACGTGCTGATCAACAACGCCGGCCTGCAGATCATCGGCGCCACCGACCGCGTGGACGTCGAGCGCTGCGAGCAGACCCTGCGCCTGAACCTGCTCACCCCCCTGCGGCTGACCGCGGCGGTGCTGCCCGCCATGCGGGCCCGCGGGACGGGCACCCTCGTCGACATCGCCAGCATGGCGGCCCTGGCGCCCACCCCCGGCATGACCTGGTACAACGCCGGCAAGGCCGGCCTGGCAGGGGCGAGCGAGGCCCTGCGCGGCGAGCTGCGCGGCACGGGCGTGCACGTGGTGACGGTGTATCCCGGCATCATCCCCACCGACATGGGCACGGCCGGGCTCAAGCGCTACGCCCACAGCACCGCGCTGTCGCTGCAACCCCAGGGCACGCCCGAGGGGCTCGCAAAGCGCGTGCTGGCGGCGGTGCAGCGGCGGCGCGCGCGGGTGATCTATCCGTCGGTGAACCGGGCGGCCCGCTGGTTCCCCGGGACCACCCGCTGGGTGCTGGACCGCTTCACGCCGCCGCTGATCGAGCCGTGATCCCGGCCTGATCCCTCAGGCCGGCTCAGCGCCGCTCAGGCCCGCTGGCGGGCGGCCTCGTACATCAGCACCGCGGCCGCCACCGACACGTTCAGCGAGTCGGCGGTGCCGTGCATGGGCAGGCGCACAGGCACATCGGCCACCGCCCGCCAGCCCCCCGCCAGCCCCTCGGCCTCGGCGCCCATCACCAGCGCCGTCGGGCCCGTGAGATCCACCGCGGTGTAGAGCGCCGCCGCGTCGGGCGTGGCCGCCACCAGTTGCACGCCCCGGGCCTGCAGCCACTCGACCAGCGCCGCGATGGGGGCCCCCACCACCGGCAGGCTGAACACCGCGCCGGTGCTCGCGCGCACACACTGGGGGGCGAACAGATCCACGTCGGGCTGGTCCACCAGCACCGCGGTGACCCCGGCGCCGTCGGCGCTGCGCAGGATCGCGCCCAGGTTGCCGGGCTTCTCGAGCCCCGAGCACACGACGTAGAGCGGCGCGGCTGGGCTGGGCAGATCCGCCAGCGCGCGCGGGGGCGCCACGAGCACCGCCACGAACCCGATCGGGTGCTGCCGGTAGGCGATCTTGGCCAGCACCGCCGGGCTGATGACCACCCGCTCCGCCGCGCCCACGTCGACCTCGGCGGGCCACGCCGCCCAGACCTCGGCGGTGGCGTACACGGCCTCGACCGCGATCCCGGCGTCCACCGCCCGGGTGAGGCTGCGCCAGGTCTCGACGCAGAAGCGGCCGGTGCGCCGCCGCTCGGCCCCGCGCTGCTGCCAGCGGACGAGTTGCTTGACGCGGGGGTTGCTGGGGCTCGTGATCTGCAGCATGGGCGCATCCTGCCGATCCGCGCCCCCTGCCACAACGCCCGCGCGCCGCGCCCCCAGCCCCCCCGAGCACGCCATGAGCGCCCAGCCCCATGACCCGACCCTGCACGACACCCTGGTGGCCCCGGCCCTCGCGGTCACCGTGACCCCCGGCCTCGCCGCGCAGGTCAAGGCCGGGATCTGGCGACCGCCCGCGACCACCCAGCGGCCCGTGCTCCCACAGATCAGCCAGCACGCCGACACCCTGCAGCTCGCCGCGAACGACGGGCCGCGCTACCACGCCCTGCGCACGCTGGGCCGCGGCGGCATGGGCGAGGTCGACCTGGTGGAGGACCGCGACATCGGGCGGTCGGTGGCCGTCAAGCGGCTCCTGCCCGAGGCCTCCACCCCGGACGCCGTCGCCCGCTTCGCCGAGGAGGTGCGCACCATCGGCCGCCTCGAGCACCCCAACATCGTGCCGATCCACGACGTGGGCGTGGACGCCGACGGCCGCTTCTTCTTTGTCATGAAGTTCGTCGACGGCGAGACCCTGGAGTCGATCATCAGCCGCCTGCGGGCCGGCGACGAGACGGCGCTGCGGCGCTACGACATCGCCCGGCGGGTGCAGATCTTCATCGGCATCTTGCGCGCGCTGGCCTTCGCCCACGGCCACGGCGTGCTGCACCGCGACATCAAGCCCGCGAACGTCATGGTGGGGCCCCTGGGCGAGGTGGTGCTGATGGACTGGGGCGTGGCCTGCCCGATCCGCCGCGCGCCCGAGGGCGAGCCGCCCGGCCCCGATCCGCTGGACGGGGCGCCCGTGGACCCGGCGGCGGGCGCACCCGCGGCCGAGGGTGCCGACGCCCGGGTGTGGACGACCCGCGCCGGCGACCTGGTGGGCACGCCCCACTACATGGCGCCCGAGCAGGCCATCGGCCGCAACGACACCCTCGACGAGCGCTCAGACCTGTACGCCGCCTGCGTGCTGTTCCACGAGCTCCTGGGCCTGCGCCACCGCCATGAGCAGCACACCACGCTGATGGCGGTGCTGATGGCCGTGCACCGCGAAGAGGCGCCCTCGCCGATGCGGATCCTGGCGCCGCACCCGGCGCAGCCCTACCCGATCCCAGCGGAGTATGGGCACCTGCTGCACCGCGGCCTGCAGCGGGCCCCCGCCGACCGCTGGCAGAGCGCCGACGCGCTCATCGCCGAGCTTGAGGCGATCCTGCGCGGAGAGTGCCGGGTGCAGTGCCCGGTCACCTTCTCGCGGCGCCTGGTGACCCGGCTCAACCAGTTCCTCGACCGCCGCCAGATGCTGGGCGCCGCGGCGATACTGCTGTCGATGGTGGGGGTGTTTGCGCTGGTGGTGGCCACCGCCGTGCGCCTGCTGCGCTGACCCCTCGGGTCAGGCGCGCGCCGCGCCCTCTGCCAGCGCGGGGGGCGCCTGGATCTTCAGCGCGCGGCCGAGCATGCGCTTGAACATGAAGCCTGCCAGCGCCCGCGGGGTGAGGCGGGTCATCATGAACACCATCACCCGGTTGCGGATCCCCGGCACGGCGTTGGCCCGCTGGCCCAGCGCCGCCAGGCCCACCCGGGCCACGGCCTCGGGGGCCATGACCGCCATGCCCATCGAGCCGAAGTCGATGCCCGTGTTCGCGGCCATGGGGGTGTCGGTGGGGCCCGGCGACAGCACCGCCACGTCCACGCCGTAGTCCTTCATCTCTTCGTGCAGGCCCGCGCCCAGCGCCAGGATGTAGGCCTTCGCCGCGCCGTAGCCCGCCATGTACGGCTGGGCCATCCAGCCCGACAGGCTCGAGACGAGCAGGATCGCCCCGCGGCGCCGCGCCGCCATCTGCGCACCGAAGTGGTGGGCCAGCACCATGGGCGCGGTGACGTCCATCTGCACCATCGCCCGCTCCCGCTCGATGGGGCTGTCGACGAAGTAGCCGCTGGTCTCCACCGCCGCGCAGGGGACCAGCAGGCCGATCTCGAGGTCGGCCACCGCCTCGATGACCGCCGCCAGCCCGCTGGGATCGGTGAGATCCGCCGACACCGTGCGCACCTGGACCCCGTGAGCCGCCCGCACGGCCTCGGCCTGGGCGTCCAGCTTGGCCTGCGTGCGCGCCACCAGCACCACGTTCATGCCGCCGGCCGCGATCTGGTTCACCAGCGCCGCGCCGATGCCTGAGGTGCCGCCCGAGACCAGGGCCCAGGCCCCGTAGCGCGCTGCGAGCTTGCTCATGTTGTCCCCCGCTCCTTGTTTCCAACCGATCAGTTGGTTACTGAAGCCATTACGGCAGCGCGTGCCCCCGATCAAGGATGTCGAATGGGACGACCGAAGACCTACGACCGCGACGCCCTCACCGAGAAGGCCATGGGGCTGTTCTGGCTGCACGGCTTCCACGGCACCTCGACCCAGGCGCTGGTGGAGGGCCTGGGCGTCAACCGCTACAGCCTGTATGCGGAGTTCGGCAGCAAGCAGGGGGTCTTCGAGGCCGCGATGGGGCGCTACGCCCAGGACATCGTCACCCGCTACTTCGGCCACCTCGAGACGGGCGAGCCCTGCCTGGCCGACCTGTACGGCGTCATCGAGTTCTTCACCGGCCAGGCTGGCGCGCCGGGCTCGGCGCACGGCTGCTTCCTGTGCAACGTCGCCACCGAGCGCGCCCCGCACGACCCCAGCAGCCGCGGGTTCGTCGAGGCCTACGTCGGGCGCATCGCGGCCGCCATCGAGCGCTGCCTGCGCCACGCGGCCGCCCGCGGCGAGCTGCGCGACGGGCTCGATCTGCCGGCCGAGGCCCACCTGCTCGCGGCGACCCTGCTCGGCTTCTGGGTGCTGCTGCGGTCGCAGGTCGATCCGGCGATCCTGCAGGGCGCAGGGCGCGGGGCCATCGAGCACCTGCGGCGGCTCGAGCGCGGCGCGGGTTGACATCGCGCCCTACCCATCGTTTATCGACGATGAGCACACCGCCCAGCGCAGCCGACCGCCCATGCCCGACGCCCCCTCAACCCCCTGCACCCTGGACGCCTGGCGCCAGCACGAGGGTGAGCTGCGCGGGTGGCTCGCGCGCCGCGTCGGCGGTGACGCCGCGCTGGCCGACGACCTGCTGCAGACCGTGTTCCTGAAGGCGCTGCGCCAGGGCAAGCGCTTCTGCGAGGTGGATCACACCCGCGCCTGGCTGTTCACCACGGCCCGCAACACCCTCACCGACCACTTCCGGCTGCTGAAGCAGCAGGTGCCCGTGCCCAGCGACCTGCCGGACGACCTGAGCGCGCCCGGCGAGGCCCAGCCGCCCATCGACGCCCTGGCCGCGTGCCTGCCCCGCGCCCTGTCGGAGCTCAGCCCCCCCGACGCCGACATCCTGCGGCGCTGTGATCTGGAGGGCATGACCCAGGCCGACTACGCGGACCGCCACGGGCTGTCGATCCCGGGCGCCAAGTCGCGGCTGCAGCGGGCGCGTCGGCGGCTCGCGGCGCACCTCACCCGGGTGTGCCAGGTGCGCCGGGACGCCGCGGGCGAGGTGTGCTGCTTCGTGCCCCGCCCGCCCCTGGGCGATCCCCCGACCTGAGCCAGCCCGGCCCGACCGCGAGAAACCTGCATCCATCTGCCGATCGGCTCGTCTCCGGGGTGTGACTGCGCCTGCCCCCAAGGAGTCGAGCATGTCCACCGCGACCTCGACGCGCTCCGAGCTGCCCCGACGCCACCCCCTGCTGCTGGTGGCGCTGGGCGTCGCCCTGTGGGTGCTCGTGTACGCGCAGCTCGAGCCCCTCTCCTTCGCGCTGGTGGGGCTCATGGGCCTCGCGCCGGGCACCCGGCTGGCGGGCGCCGTGCAGTTCTTCCTGTACGACACCCCCAAGGTGCTGATGCTGCTGACCGGCGTCGTCTTCCTGATGGGGATCGTGCACACCTTCGTGTCGCCCGAGCGCACCCGCCAGGCCCTCTCGGGCCGCCGCACGGGGGCCGGCAACGCCATGGCGGCGGGCCTGGGCATCGTGACCCCCTTCTGCTCGTGCTCGGCGGTGCCCCTGTTCATCGGCTTCCTGCAGGCCGGCGTGCCGCTGGGCGTGACCTTCTCGTTCCTCATCGCCGCCCCGATGGTCAACGAGATCGCGCTGGGCATGCTCTTCGCGCTCTTCGGCTGGCGGGTCGCGCTGCTGTACCTGGCCATGGGGCTGCTCGTCGCCATCGTGGCGGGCATGGCCCTGGGCGCGCTGGGCCTGGACGGCTGGATCGAGGACTGGGTCACCGAGCTTCGGTCGCAGCCCCAGACCGCCGCGGCGCCGGGGACCACCCTGACCTGGCACGATCGCGTCGAGGCCGGCGGGCAGCACGTCCGCGAGATCGTGGGCAAGGTCTGGATCTACATCATCCTGGGCGTCGCGCTGGGCGCGGGCATCCACGGCTACGTGCCCGAGGACTTCATGGCCTCGATCATGGGCAACGACGCGTGGTGGTCGGTGCCCGCCGCCGTGCTGCTCGGCGTGCCGATGTACACCAACGCTGCGGGGGTCATCCCCATCGTCGAGGCCCTGCTGGCCAAGGGCGCGGCCCTGGGCACGGCGCTGGCCTTCATGATGAGCGTCATCGCGCTGTCGGCGCCCGAGCTGATCATCCTGCGCAAGGTGCTCAAGCCCAAGCTCATCGCCACCTTCGTCGCCATCGTCGCCACCGGCATCCTGTTGGTGGGCGTCGTCTTCAACCATGTCCTCTGACCGCGGCCAGCGGGCGACGGGACAGATCCGAGGAGATCACCCATGAAACACATCAAGGTCCTGGGCAGCGGCTGCAAGAAGTGCCGCGTCACCGCCGACAGCATCGCCGCGACCGCCGCGAAGCTGGGCGTCGAGATCGAGCTCGAGAAGATCGAGGACTACGCCCAGATCGCCAGCTACGGCGTGATGTCGACGCCCAGCGTCGTCGTGGACGGCGTGGTGGTGCACAGCGGCAGCGTGCCCAGCCCCAAGGTGATCGAGGGCTGGATTTGCTGAGCGCGCGCTGTGTTGGGGGGCGCGCCGCTGGATGGCAGCCTCAGATCCGCCGGCGGCCGCGATGAGGTCGCCGCGGTCCATGGTCGTCCTGGGCGCCGTCGCGCTCGCCGTCGTGGCCTCGGTGTGGCTGCGGTCGGGCCGAGACCCAGACCCCGCGCCAGGGCCGCCCGACGCCGCGGTCGCCGCGGCGGCTGAACAGATCCCCACCTTCATCGAGCTGGGCTCGGATCGCTGCACCAGCTGCCGCGCGATGATCCCGGTGCTGGAGGCGCTGCGCGGCAGCGGCTGCCGGCTCGACGTGCGCTTCGTGGACGTGTGGGCCAACCCCGCCGAGGGCGAGCGCTACGGCGTGCGGACCATCCCCACCCAGGTGCTGCTCGGGCCGGACGGGCGCGAGCTGACCCGCCACACGGGGTTCTGGTCGGCAGACGCCATCGCGGCCGCCTTCGCCACCCACGGGGTCCCCCTGGCCGGCGCGACCGGCCCGTGCACGCTGTGATCGAGACCATCCTCGGCTGGCTCGAGGCCTCGTCCGGGCTCGCGGTGCTGGGCGCCGCGCTGTGGGGCCTGGCCAGCGTGCTGCTGAGCCCCTGCCACCTGGCGAGCCTGCCCCTGCTGGTGGGCTTCCTGGGCCGACTCGACGGCCAGCCCCTGGGCCCCCGCGGGCTCGCCGCGTGGGTCACCGCCGGCGTGTCGGCGAGCCTGCTGGTCGTCGCGGGCGTCAGCCTGGCGGCGGGGCGCATCCTGGGCGATCTGTGGGGCGTGGGCCCCTGGCTGATGATCGCCTTCCTGATCCTGGCCGGGCTGGTGCTGCTCGAGGCCGTCGACCTGCCCTCGGTGGGTCAGCTGCGCCCCGAGCGGGCCCGGGCCGGCGCGCTGGGCGCCGCCACCGCCGGCGGCGTGCTCGGCGTCACCCTGGGGCCCTGCACCTTTGGGTTCTTCGCGCCGCTGCTGGCCTTCGGGGCGGGCAGCGCCCCCTGGGCGCTCAAGGCGACGACCCTGGGGGTGTTCGTGGCGGCCCACCTGGCGGCGACCTTCACCGCCGGCGTACTCGGCGCCCGGGTGGGCGGGTGGCTGTCACAGGGGGGCCGCGTGGCCCGCGTCGCCAAGGGGCTCGTGGGGCTGGGCGCCATCGCCGTCGCCCTCGAGATGATCGTCAACGGGCCGTAGGCCAGCGCCCCCGCGCCACCCTCAGCCGTCGAGGGCCGCCAGCAGCTCGATCGCGGCGTCCGCGATGACCGTGCCCGGCCCGAAGATCGCCGCGGCCCCGGCCTCGCGGAGCGCCGGGTAGTCCTGCGGCGGGATCACGCCGCCCACCACCACCAGGATGTCCTCGCGCCCCGCCGCCGCCAGCGCTGCGCGCAGGGCGGGCACCAGGGTCAGGTGGCCCGCCGCCAGCGACGACACGCCGACCACGTGCACGTCGTTCTCCACCGCCTGCCGCGCCGTCTCGTCGGGGGTCTGGAAGAGCGGGCCCACGTCCACGTCGAAGCCCAGGTCAGCGAAGGCCGTGGCGATGACCTCTTGAATAGAGCGATGCCCCGCCCGTTGGCAGTCATTCGGCCTCGGACAATCCATCGAGCGGGCGGCATTATGCCGCGTTGAGCATACAGGAGATTCGGTGAGCAAACGGTACATCTGCGGCGCCCTCGTGTTGGCACTCGGGGCAGGCTGCGATACGAGCGGCACTGGAACCAATGACGCGGCTCCGCGACCTGACCCCTGCCCGGCGCGAAATTCCGTACACTCCCACGTAGCCGTCACCGTTCCGAGACCCTCCCGAAAACGGCCTGGCCCAAGAGAGAGCTCGACGCCGCTCGGCTTGGCCCGAAAACGGCCTGGCCCAAGAGCTTCACGGG
>JAUHVS010000725.1 GCA_030424955.1 bacterium
CCTTCGGCAGCCGCAGGGGTCGATCAGCGGGGCGCGTCAGCGCCCTCAGCGCTCTCAACCGGACAACCGAACGGGGCGCGGCCCTCCCCAGCGCGGCAGGGCGTGGGCGGCCGCCAGCAAGGCGCCGGCGGCAGGGCGTGGGCGGCCGCCAGCAAGGCGCCGGCGGCAGGGCGTGGGTGGCCGCCAGCAAGGCGCCGGCGGCCAGGCGGGCCTGCGCTACTCGCGGCCGGCGTTGATCCAGTCGGGGTTACGGAACCGCGACGTGGCCTCGTCGAGCTCGTCGAGCTCGGGGAACGTCGTGTCGGGGTGCAGCTTGATGGCCCGGGCCAGCAGCTCCGCCTCGGTCTCGCGGGCGTCAGCGCTGGGCACGCAGCACTCCACGGGGCACACCGACTGGCAGGCCTCGTCGCCATGGAAGCCGACGCACTCCGTGCAGAGCGCGGGATCGATGACGTAGATGTCGTCGCCCTCGCTGATGGCGTTGTTGGGGCACTCCGGCTCGCAGGCGCCGCAGTTGATGCACTCGTCAGTGATGAAAGTGGCCACGAAGCTCCTCCTTGAGGGGTCTAGATACGGACCGGGGCGGTTTTATCACAGGGCGTCCACGAACGGCACCCACAGATCCGCCAGGGCATGGGGCGCCTCGGTATGCACCATATGGGCCACACCGGGCAGGTGGTGCCGCGCGAGGCCGGGGATGGCGTCGAGCCGCGCCTGCAGGGCCTCACCGGCCCACGGGCTCTCGTCCCCGCCGATCCACAGGCTGGGGACCGCGAGCCGGCGCCAGAACGCCTCGCCCACCGCGGGCGTCATGGGCAGGGGCGAGCGGGTGCGGTGGAGCGGATCGTAGCGCCACCGCCACTGACCGTCCGCAGACGGTGCCGCGGCCCACTGGGCCAGCCGCAAGGCCTGCGCGTCGCTCAAGCCTCGGTGCACCCGCTGCAGCCGCTGCGCCGCGTGGGCCTGATCCCGCATGGGCCGGTCGTGCCGCCCCCCGTCGAAGGGCGCGGTCTCGTCGAGCCAGCGCGCCATCCTCAGCGGCAGATCCGCCTCGCGTACGGGCGGCGGGCCGAGGCCCTCCACCAGCACCAGCCCGTCGGCCGCCTGGGGCCGCGCGCCGAGCCAGAGGGAGGCGACCTGCGCCCCCATCGAGTGGCCGATCACCACCAGGCGCTCGCGGCGGACCGCCGCCGCGATGGCGGCCACGTCCCGGACGTAGTCGGCGAAGTGGTAGTAGCCCCCCGCGCCCACGCGGTCGGTGAGGCCGTGCCCCCGGAAGTCGAGCGCCACGATGTGCCAGGGCTGGGGCGGCAGCGCCTCCACGGCGAAGGTCCAGCTGCGGGCCTGATCGAGGAACCCGTGCAGCAGGAGCACGGTGGTGTCGCCCCCCCCATCCCAGGTCACCAGGTGGTGGCGCAGCCCGTGGGCCGTCCGGTAGTCGTCGGTCGGGGTCGGCGTGCGCTCGGGCGTCGCGCCGGGGGCCCTCACGCGGGATCCCACGGCCGGACGGCGCGCTCCGCGCTGGTCTGGTCATGGCCAGTGCGCCAGAGCGCGAGGGTCTGGCGGGTCGACAGCCGCGGCGTGATGCCGAGCTCGGCCTGCATCCGCTTGGAGGCCAACGGCACGCCGTGCAGCAGCTCCCGCACCAGCGCGCTGCCCCCCGGCAGGCGGCCGGCCCGCGCCAGCCCGTTCACCATGGGACCCAGCACCCACGGGGGCAGCGACCACACCGGCTTCTGCAGGATGCCCGCCGCCACCGACAGGCGGATCGGCTCGGGGCCTGCGGCGTTGTACGCCCCCGAGAGGTCGGGGCGCTCGGCGGCGGCCATGAAGATGCGGGCGGCGTCCTCGATGTCGAGGAACTGAACCAGCGGATCGCGCCCCCGCGGCGACATCAAGAACGGGAGCGACAGCACCGGATCCAGGGGCGCCCCGGGCTGGCCGCCGATGATGTTGCCCGTGCGGATGATCACCGGCGTACAGCCCGAGCCCTCGTGGGCCGCCAGGCTGGCCTCGACCGCGACCTTGCTGGCGACCTCGGCCGGCAGGCCCCGCAGGCCGCACAGCGGCGCGGCCTCGGTGCGCGGGGTCTCGCCCTCCCGGTAGACCCGGTCGCGGCTGGCGAAGACGATGCGCTGGACCCCGGCCAGCTCCCCCACCTCCATCAGCTGCCGCGCGACCCGCAGCTCGTCCTTGCCGTTGGTCACCAGGGCGTACGCCAGGTGCAGCACCACCTGGATGTCGTTCATGACCAAGAGGTCGGTGAACTCATCGGAGCGCGGATCCACGGGCAGGAAGCGCACCGGGCCCAGCACCTGCGGCGGGCGGCGGCCCACGCCGAAGACGCGCCGGAAGGGGTTGTGGCGGATGAGCCGCCGCACGACGGCCTGGCCCAGGTAGTTGTGCACGCCGGTGATGAGCAGGTTCACGGGTCACCTCCGCGGCGGACGGTAGCAGATGCGCGGGGCTGCGCACGGGCTTGATCGCCACGGCCGACGTCTGCCGGGCCAGGGCAGCCGACCGCCGGCGACAGGCCGAGGGCGACGCCCCCCCACAGTCGGCGCCCGCCGCCGGATGCTGCCGCCCGTCGCACCGTTCGTTTCACCAATTGAAACACCCTCGAACTCAGCCCTGATTTGATTGAGCTTTTTCGCCATGTCCGTCCCGGCACGGCGGCTGCAAACACCGGGTGCGAATCACGCTGGAGCCCCCCATGCTGCGCGCCCTGCCCCTGCTGCTGACCCTGTGGACCGCCGGTGTCTTGAGCCCCACGACCGCCGCGGCCGATCTGGGCGCCAAGGACGGGGTCCATGGGACCGACGCCGCCCTGACCGACGCCCTGCCGCACCACACGGTGGGCGCCCTGAAGTTCATCAGCATGACCCTGCCCAGCCAGCCGGATCGCCCCGTGTGGTTTGGCCCAGGCGCGCTGTTCGAGGTGCCGGTGCTCCACGGGCTGCTGGAGGTGGAGGTCGCCGCCGCCGTGCTCTTCGGCGCCCACGCCACCGAGGTGCCCGTCGACGTGGTGCTCAAGGTGCCCTACCACTTCAGCCAGCTGGTGGACGTGTTCGTGGGCGCCGGGCCCATGGTCGCGTGGAGCTCCCATGGCACGGTGGGCTACGGCGGCATCGTCACGGCGGGGGGCTACCTGTGGACCCACGGCGACGTGGGGCTGCTGATGGAGGTGGACTACACGGTCGTGGCCCACCACACCGACGACTACCACGGGGTCGAGGCCGCCGCCGGCGTCGCGATGCGGTTCTGACCCCCACCCGGGCCCGCCCAGCCGGGGCCGCCCCGCTCAGGCGCCCCGCTCAGCC
>JAUHVS010000726.1 GCA_030424955.1 bacterium
ACGGCGTGGACACCGACGACAACGCGGCCGACTTCGCCGCCGCCGAGCCCACCCCGGGCCTCGCGAACGCCTGCCAGTAAGGCGCCTGGGCGCCCACGCGCCCCCCGGGGCGGCGCCCGCCGCCCCTGCCCCGCCCCCTGACGGCCGGGCCCGATCGTCCACCCCCCGCGGCACCTCTCGTGTACACATCCCCACCGCCGCGGGGGGTGTTGTCTCTCGCCCGCCCCGCCCTTGCGCCCCCTGGCCAGGGTCCGCGCAGACCCCCAAGCGCAGCAGACCGCCCCCAAAGCCGACTCAAGGGAGTCCGCTCACTGCACGCGCAACGCGGTGGGCAACGGCGCCGGAGGCGTGGGCATGGGTGACAGCACCTACACCGTGATTGGGCCTGCCCCAGAGGTGGAGCCCGATCACCCGCTGCTCGGGCCGCAGGTCGGCCACATCATCGAGGGCCTGCCCACCGCGGTCTTCGCGATCGAGCCCCTCACCGCCCTCGACGATCCCCACCCCGACTTCCGCCTGATCGCCGCCAACGCACTGCACCTCGGGCGCACCGGCCTGGCGGCCCAGGTCGGGTTGCCCTTCAGCGCGTGGGCGGGGCCTGAGCTGATCGCGACGCTCGCGACCAACTACCGGTGGGCCATCCACCACGCGCAACAGATCCGCTACGACGAGTTCCTGCAGCTCCCGGCGGGGCCCGCCTGGTGGCGCACCCACCTCACCCCGCTGTTCGTGGGCGGCCGGTGCGCCCGCCTGATCGGCTCAACCGCCATCTTCACGGCCGAGCGCGAGGCCCACCAGGCCCTGGCCGAGGCCCACCGCGCCCTGGCCAAGACCACCGACGCCCTGGAGCGGCTGGCGGGCACCGACGACCTGACTGAGCTGCCCAACCGCCGCGCGCTCCTGCGCCAGCTCGCCGCGGCCCACGCCCACTTTGAGCGCAGCGGCGCGCCCTACACCCTGGCGATCCTCGACATCGACCGGTTCAAGCAGATCAACGACAGCGAGGGCCACGCGGCGGGCGACGCCACGCTGCAGCACCTCGCCGACGGGATCCGGGCGCAGCTCCGCCCCTCGGACATGGGCGCCCGGCTGGGCGGGGACGAGTTCGCGCTGCTGTTCCCCAACACCCAACTCAAGGGCGCGCAGGTCGCGATCCGGCGGCTGCGCGCCGCCTACCTGGGCCCGAACGCTCGGGGCAGCACCTTGTCGGCCGGGGTCGCCCAGGCGCGCCGGGGGGACACCGCCGACCAGACCCTGCGCCGAGCCGACCACGCCCTGTACCGGGCCAAGGCCAACCGCATCGGCCAGACCATCAGCGCCACGGGGGAGCACGCCGGCCCGCTGCTGTCGGCCACGGTGCACACCCCGCGCCCTGCACAGCCCACCACGCCCGATCCCTCAGATCCGTCGGAGTAGCCGCCCGGATCGCCGCCCACGACCGCCTCGCGCCCAAAAAAAAACCCCCGCCGGCTGGGGGGCCGACGGGGGCAGGCTCATCGTCCGTTCGGCGGACTCGCTGGAGACGTCAGGGGGCGACACTCTCCCGAAAGTCCGAGGCCGATGGGCCGTTGGTGACCGGTCCCTGGGGGGGAAAGCCGGTCACCGCGGACGCCAGCCCTGGGGGGGACGCTGGCGCCCATCTCTGCCGGGCGTCTGGGGGGACCACCCGACCAGAGGCGGTACGTTACAGGCCGGTGACGATGTCCCCGGGCTGAACGGCGGTCCACGAGACCGCGTCGATCTTGGCGCCACGCCCATCCGCGATGGTCACGGTGTCGCCGCCATTGTTGAGGCCCAGGCGGCCGGCCACGTGGTCGGCAGCGCCGCCCCCGAAGACCGACACGCTGCTGCCCGGGAACAGCTCGGTGCCCGCGGGGAAGGTGTAGCGCACGCCGACGGCGTCGCTCACGGTCCAGCCGCTCAGATCCGCCACGGCCTGTCCGCTGTTGGTGAGGCGGACCTCCTCGTCGTCGCGGGTGCTGGCCTCGCCGTCGCCGTTGCGATCGCTGATGGGGCTGGGCGCCACGAGCGCGATGCGCACGTCGGCCACGGCCGCCTGAGGGGCCGCCACCTGGCAGGTGGCCTCGGTGTTCACGCACACGTTGGTGCGGATCCAGCCGCCGGACTGGGCCGCCTGACACACGAAGCCCTCGCCGCAGGCCTCGTCGGCGGTGCACTCCACGGTGCAGGCGCGCTTGCCGTCGGCCATGGTGACGCACTTGTTGCCGGCGCCGCCGCAGTCGGCGTCGGCGTCGCACACGCCGCACAGCCCGTCCACGTTGCCCCAGGGGTGCAGCCGCGGGTTGTCGTCGATGCCGTGCACCCCATACATGGTGTTGAACCAGTAGGAGTTGTTGTCGAGATCGGCCAGCAGATCGCCCAGCCGCGACACCTGCATGACGTCGTCGCGATCGGTGCGGGTGAACACGGCCAGGAAGTCCTTCACCGCGTTGGCCGTGCTGGCGTTCGAGTAGCTGGTGGTGGTGATGATGTCGAGGTTGTCGCGGCCGAGCTTGGCGGGGTTCAAGAAGAAGCCCTGGCCGATGGCGTAGGTGTCGCAGCCCTCGGCCAGCACCACCTGGTAGCGCTCGGGCATCTCGAGGCCCGGCAGCTCGGAGTCATCCAGATCGCCCTCGTCGGTCTTGCGCCAGTTGGCCAGCGCGAAGCCGTAGAAGGGGCCGGAGTGGCCGCTGAACACGATGACGTCGCGGTCGCGCAGGCTGGCGCGCATGTCGTCTTCCAGCGCCCGGCCGCCGGCGGCGGTGTCGGGATCGGTGTCGCTGCCCGGCTTGCCCCAGTACAGGCTGATGCGCAGCTCGACGGGCCCCAGGGGCGTGAGCACCTGCTTGGTCAGCGGGCCGCTGGTGCGCGTGAGCGCGTCGTAGCTGTCGACGGGGCTCTTGAAGCCGTCGCGCACGAGCTGGTCGTAGACCGCCTCGCTGTGCACCAGGTGGTAGGCCTTGTGGTAGTCCCAGCCGAAGTGCACGCCCACGTCGAGCACGCCGTCGTCGATGAGCTTGGCGTAGTCGAACCAGGCGTCGGCGGGCCGCGGCTGCGCGCTGATGCTCAGCGTGACGCGCTCGAGCTGGGCCTCGGTCAGGGTCGCGGGGTTGAAGGTGCCCCAGGCGCCGCTGCGGTACCACTCGCGGTTGAGCTCCAGGCGCTGCATCTCGGCGGCCACGTGCACCATTTCATCCAGTGAAGGCGTAATCAGGCCGCTCAGGCCTATGATGTCCACGTTTTCCTTGCGCGCGGTTTCCAGGATCTGCTCGCAGGGCACCATGACCCCGAGGTCGATGACCTCGAAGTTGTTGCA
>JAUHVS010000727.1 GCA_030424955.1 bacterium
CCCAGGTCAACCGCGACGGCGGCGCACCAGCCCGAGCAGGCAGAGCAGGGCCAGCAGGGGCGCGGGCTCGCCACGGGTGGCGTCGCACGCGCAGCCGCCGTCTCCGCCGCCGTCGGCCCCGGCCGGCAGCGCGTCCGCACCCGCTGCGCCCGCGTCCTGACCCCCAGCGCCCGTGTCCGGGCGCACGCTGCTGTCCGGCAGGACGGCGCTCGCGTCGGGCATGAACCCAGCATCGGGCGCGGGGGCGACGCCCCCATCCAGCTCGACGGGGTCGTCGTCAAACAGGCACTGGGCACGGCCGCCCTGCACCTCGCAGCGCTGCCCGACCGGGCAGGTGACGTCGGCGCAGGGATCGCCCTCGCAGCGGCCGGCGATGCAGGCCTCGCCCATGGCACACTGCACCCCATCGCACGGATCCGCGACGCACTCACCGTCCACGCACGCCGCGCCGTCGGGGCAGCGCCCATCGCACGGGGCCGAGATGCAGGCGCCGTCGACGCAGACCTCGTCCGCGGCGCACGCGACGGCGGCGCAGGAGTCGACGCAGCGCCCGGCCCGGCAGAAGGCGTCGGCGTCGCACGCGACCTCCGCACAGGGATCGGGCTCGCAGGCGCCAGCCACACAGCGCTCGTCGGCCGGGCAGCCCGTGAAGGCGCAGTCGTCCTCACCGCCGCACTCGCCGTCCGCGCACACCTCGCCTGGGCGGCAGTCCACGTCGGCGCACGGATCCACGCACGCCCCGGTCGCAGGGTCGCAGCGCTCACCGGCGTCGCAGGTGACCAGGTCACACGGGCCGACACAGACTCCGTCGCGGCACACGAGGCCGCCCGGACACTCGAAGTTCACGCACGGGTCAACGCAGCGGCCGGCGACGCACGCGCCCATCCCCGGGCACGCCGCGTCCTCGTCAATGACGCCGTCGCAGTCGGCGTCCACGCCATCGCACCCGTCTTCGGGGAGGGCGCCGCAGCGCCCGCAGGCGTTGCGCATGGCCTCGTCGATGGTGCCGTCGCAGTCCTCGTCGGTGCCGTCGCACGTCTCGTCGCGGGGCGCGGCGTCCGGCACGCAGCTCAGCTCGCCGTCGAGGCACTGCTCCGCGCCGAGCGCGCAGCCGCCGGGCTGGCCGGTCACGCACGGCGCAGCGGCCACCTCTGGGAGGTTGTCGGTGACGCCGTCGCAGTCGTTGTCGAGGCCGTCGCACACCTCCACGCTGGGGCCGGCCTCCGACAGGCAGATCAGCCCCTCCGGCGGCGCACACACCCAAGCCCCGGCCGCGCATGCGCCCGCCTCGGCCGTCTCACAGGGTGCGCCCACCTGGGGCAGGGCCTCGTCCGTGGCGCCGTCGCAGTCGTTGTCGAGGCCGTCGCACTGCTCGGCCTCGGCCATCCGCACAGGGGCGCACCCGCCCACCCCCGCGGTGCAGGTGCGCACCCCGTCGGCACACACGCCCACGGCCCCGGTCGCGCAGGGATCGCCGACGCCCTCAGGGGACTCGTCGATCTCGCCATCGCAGTCGTCGTCCTGCCCGTTGCACCGCTCCGGGCCCGGCTCGCAGTCGCACGCGTCGCCGGCGCCGTCGCCGTCGCGATCGCCCTGATTCGGGTTGGGGATCGCCGGGCAGTTGTCGCAGGCGTCGCCGAGCCCATCGCCGTCCCCGTCGGCCTGGTCGGCGTCGCGGTCATCGGGGCACAGATCACAGGCGTCACCGACCCCGTCGCGGTCGCGATCGGCCTGGCCGGGGTTCGCCACTGCGGGGCAGTTGTCCTCGGGCACGCAGACGCCATCCTCGTCCTCGTCCGAGCAGGCCAGGGCGTAGCCCCAGCGCAGGCTGTAGCAGATGGCTGGGCTCATCTCGCCGGGGGCCAACGGGCCCGTGTCGAACCGCAGCGCCAGGGTCACGTCGTAGCCGGCGTCGGTGACGCGATCCCCGTCGCCATCGGCGTTGTTGCCCTGCGACCGGGTGAGGCCGTTGCGCAGCGGCTCGCAGCCGTTGTCGGTGCGGGCGATGCGCGTGCGGCTCTCGCTGAACTCAGCGACCTCCCAGCCGGTGAGGTAGCTGTCGTCCGGATCGGTGCCGAACAGCGCCAGCTGGGTCGTCGGCGCCTGCGGATCGTCGCCGGTGTCGAACTCGTAGATCGTGCGCGGGACGCCCACCGAGCTGCCGGCGAAGTCGTTCGAGAAGTTGCCGACGAAGAACAGATCGCCGTCGACATAGTGGATCAAGGCCAGCTCATCGAGGGGCTGGTCGCTGGTGTTCTCGAAGGTCCAGCACTGGGTCAGCAGGTCGCACTCGAAGCTGGCCGCCATGCTCACCCGCACGCCGTCCACCGTGTAGTCGCTGGTCAGCCCGGTGCCGTCGCCGTCCGCCTGCACCGCCCGGTTGCGCTGGGCGCCGTACTCCAGCCAGGCGCCGCTGCTGCGCCCGCCGTTTGTGCGGCACAAGAAGGGCTTGCTCTCGTACACCGTACCGCGCGCGCCGCGGTCGGGGTCGTCGTCCGGGGGGTTGTAGCTGGCGTCCTGGCCAATGTTGGTGGCCGATCCGAAGCTGCCGAACACGTCGAGCGCCATGCTCAGCCGGCCGGTCTGGGCGACGTCGCAGGCGGGCCCGGTCTCGAAGCGTTGGAACACGTCGACAGGCGCGGCCTGCGCCACGCTCACCGCAGCCCAGACGCCCACTCCAGCAAGCACTCGATTCAGCACGACAGACTCCCAGCAGACGGGGCCCATGCTGCGACGCGCCAAGGGGGTGAGTCAAAGGCTACCGCAGGCCCCCGGCCGTCGTCTCCAGAGGCCCTCGGCAGCGGTGGCGCCCGGGCGCCGGGTCGCCTCAGCCAGGGAGCACGCCGCGCAGGTAGCGCCCGGTGTGGCTCGCGTCGTTGGCGGCGACCGCCTCGGGGGTGCCCTCGGCCACCAGCTGGCCGCCGCCATCGCCGCCCTCAGGGCCCAGATCCACCACCCAGTCCGCCGTCTTGATGATGTCGAGGTTGTGCTCGATCATCACCACCGTGTTGCCGGCGTCCACGAGGGTGTGCACCACCTGCAGCAGCCGCCGCACGTCCTCGAAGTGCAGCCCCGTCGACGGCTCGTCCAAGATATAGAGCGTGCGGCCCGTGGCCCGCTTGGCGAGCTCGCGCGACAGCTTGATGCGCTGGGCCTCGCCGCCGGAGAGCGTGGTGGACGCCTGGCCCAGGTGCAGGTAGCCGAGCCCAACCTGCTGAAGCGTCTGCAGAATGCGAGCGATCTTGCGGTGGTTGGCGAACAACTCTGCGGCGTCGTCGATGGTGGTGTTCAGCAGCTCGGAGATGTTGAGCCCGCG
>JAUHVS010000728.1 GCA_030424955.1 bacterium
CACTCAGGGCATGCGCCAGGGCAACGACAGCGGCACCCAGTACCGCAGCGGCATCTACTACGAGAGCGAGGCCCAGCGCCGCGCGGCGAAGGGCAGCCAGCGCCGGTACGCCGAGGCCCTGCAGGCCGCCGGCTACAGCGACATCACCACCGAGATCCTGCCCGCCGGCCCCTTCTATTACGCCGAGGCCGACCACCAGCAGTACCTGGCCAAGAACCCCGGCGGCTACTGCGGCCTGGGCGGCACGGGCGTGCGCTGCCCGGTGGGGCTCGGCCTGGGCTGAGCCCTCGGGGCCGCCGGTCCCCCGACGCCCACGCCGCAGATCACGCCCACGTGGCGCCGCGGCCGCACGGTGTGGCATGCAGGGGCCATGATCGCAGACGACACGCAGACACACAGCGCACGGTCGCCCTACTCGGTGGTGCTGGCCGGCGGCGGGGGCCGCACGGTCTGGGGCCTGAGCCTCCTGCGCGAGCTGGGCCTCATGCACCCGATGGAGTGGGCGGGCGTCAGCGCCGGCGCAGCCATGGCGGTGTTCGCCGCCAGCGGCCGGGTGGACGCTGCCATGGACTACTTCCTCGACGCGTCGGCCCGCAACGGGCGCAACGTGCACTGGGGCGCCTGGGCTCGCGGGGGCCGGCTGTTCCCCCACGAGCCCATGTACCGCGCCACCCTGGCCCACGCCCTGGCGGACGGCGGCTTCGAGACCCTGAAGCAGGCCCCGCCCGTGCGCCTGATCCTCGCGTGGATCGAGCCGGGGCACCCGAAGGTGCGGCGGGCCGCGGCGGCGCTGCGGGACTACGGCCGCCGCAAGAAGGCCGGCATCATCCACGGCCCCGACCAGCCGCTGCCGGGGCTGGGCTGGCAGACCTGGACCTGCCAGGACGCCGCCGACGCCGGCGAGGTGGTGGATCGCATCATCGACACCTCGGCCACCTGGCCCGTGACCCGGCTGCGGGCCGCCGAGGGCCGCACCTACGTGGACGGCGGCCTGGTGGAGAACGTGCCCGTGCGCGCCCTGTCGCCGGCCGCGCAGGCGGGCAAGGTCATCGTGCTGCTCTCGCGGCCGACCCCCACCCCGCCCCCCAGCGCCACCCGGCTGTACCTGGCCCCCGATCGGCCCGTGTCGCTGCCCAAGTGGGACTACGCCAGCCCCGACAAGCTGCGGGCCACCGAGGCCCAAGGCCGCGCGGCCGCCCAGCGGCACCGCGCCGCCATCGAGGCGTTCCTGACATGATCCGCTGGCACTTCAAGCTGCCCACCGAGGCCCCCGCTGCCCTCGCCCACGCCGCGTTCCAGCAGGTCATCGGGCCGCTGCGCTGCCCGGTACACCAGCAGCCCGCGGCGGTGACCGTGGCGCCCACCGCCGGCGGGGTCACCGTGACGGTGCTGAGCTGCTGCGACGCCCTCGACGGGCTCTGTCGGGCGAGCGTCCAGCGCCCTGGCGGCTGAGGCCGCCTCCCACCGTCGCCCGACCTCGGTGACCGCCCAGCCCCTCGCCGGACCCTGCCCGCCTGCCGGCTGCTGACCCTCAGCAAAGCCTGAGCGAACCGCACGCTGCCCGTTGAGTGTCTGTTCAACCGCCGGCCCCTTGCCGGCCGAGGACCCCCCATGCGCATCCACGCCCCCCTCGCCTGCCTGGCGCCCCTCGCGGCCTGCCTGTGGCTCACCGCCTGCGACGCCGATCCGGCGCCTGCGGGCCCCGCCACCACCGCCGACGCCGGCGCCACCGCCCCCGCCGAGGCCCACCGCGCCCGCGTCGCGCGGCTACTGGCGCGGCTGCCCGAGGCCGCCACCGGGCTCGTGAGCGTGGATCTGGCCAGCCTGCGCGCCGGCCCCTCCGCGCCGCAGATCGCTGCGCTCCTGGCCGACACCGCGGGCGATCCGGCCCTGCGCCCGCCCTTCGCGGCCCTGGGGCGCCTGACCGCCGGGCTCGCCGATCCCACGGCCGTCGCGAGCGCGCTGCTCGTGTTCACCGCCGCCCCGGGCGAGGCCCTGCTGCTCGCGCACGTGGGCGCCGCGCCCTTGGACCGCCTGGCCCCCGACGCCGAGCCGCTGCCCGACGCCGGCCCAGCGCCCGTCGCCCGGGACGGCGCCGGCCGCCACCTCGCGCTGCTCCCCGAGGGCGTGCTGGTCATCGGCGCGCCGCCGGCGGTGCAGGCCGTGATCGCGCGGGCCGCCCCCGACGCCGCCCCCATCGCGCCCTTCCTGCCGGCCCTCGATCTCGACGCCGACGTCAGCTTCGCCTACGGCCTGCCCGCCCTGCTCACCCCGCCCGCCGCCCCCGACGGCACGCTCCGCAGCGCCCAGGCGCTCACCGGCCACCTGGTCTTCGACGGCCCCGACCTGTCGGGGGCCGTGGCGATCCACACCGCCCACGCCGGCGCCTTCGTGGCGCGCTACAACGCCCTCAACGCCGCCGCCACCGCGGGCGACGCGCCCCTGGACCGCCCGCTGACGCTGGCGGACGCCCTGGTGGGCGACCTGGGCCAGGTGGCGCTGGCCTTCGGGCCCACGCCCATCGATCCGGATCCGCAGACCCTCCAGGCCTCGCGCAACACGCTGAAGAAGCTGGTGGTGGGCATGCAGGCCGACGCCTACGCCGAGGGTGTGGGCGATCCCGGCAACCCCGCGTGGGTCGACCTGATCGTCAAGAGCGCCGCCGATGGCGACACGCCCCCGTCCCCCGGCTCGGTGTTCATCCGCTGGGACTTCAAGGATCAGGCCGCCATCGAGGCCTTCGAGCGCGACGTGCTGCCCGCGGGCTTCCGGCTGGCGCCCTGCCGGTTCTTCGAGAGCGACGCCCCGGGCGGCGAGGTCTTCGTGGCGCTGAACCTGTACAACGCGGGCGGCGGCTCCATCGTCAACGGCGCCCGCGCGGAGTGGGACGTGTTCGTGCACCCGCCCGCCGGCGCCGATCCCGATGCGGGCACCCGGCCGCGCTTCATGGTGTTCGACGCGCTGGCGCAGGCGGTGTCGGCCGATCCCGTGCACCTGCTGACCCCGGCCGAGCCGCTGTCCCATGCCTTCGTGGGCGACGACGTGGTCACCCGGGTCGCCCGCCTGGAGGACGGCGAGCAGCTGCCCGTCTTCGCGTCGGCCTTCCCCACCCCCGACCCCGCCGTGGCACCGGTGGCGCGCTTCACCCGCGAGATGGCCATCGGCAACGACTACATCTACTGGGGCCACGGCGTGCACGACCGCGTGCTCTACAACGCCACGACCTTCAACTACGACGCCTACTTCGTCGATCCGGCCCAGGTCGAGATCACCGACGACTCCCGGTGGGCCGCCTACCTCGCGCCCGAGATCAAG
>JAUHVS010000729.1 GCA_030424955.1 bacterium
CGCGACGCCAAGGGATAAGGTGACCTTGACCTCCCCCGTCTCGTGCTGGAAGGACAGCGCCTCGATGGCCTCGCGCACCTTCTCGCCCACCAGGTAGCCGCCCTCGGCGTCCGCGTCCTCGAGCAGGATCGCGAACTCCTCGCCGCCATAGCGGGCCGCGAGGTCGGTGGGCTCGCGGATGCTGTCCCCCAGCACCTGGGCCACGCCCTTGAGCACCACGTCCCCAAAGGGGTGGCCGTAGGTGTCGTTGAGGTTCTTGAACTTGTCGATGTCGGTCAGGAGCATGCAGCCGTGGGAGCCCTTGCGGTCCGCCCGGCTCAGCATGCGGTCGAAGGCCTGCTGGAAGACGCGGTGGTTCTTCAGCCCGGTCAGCCCGTCGGTGGTGGCCTCGCGCTCAGCCCGCTGATGGGCCCGCGCCAGGGCCAGCCGCACCGCCGCCTGGTCCGCCACCGTGGCGAGGTCGCGGCCCACGGTGCCCCGGTACATGTCGGCCTCGCGGGCGGCGACCACCAGCACGCCCAGCGTGTGCACCACCTCGTCGGCGCCCTCCTCGGCCTGCTCCACATAGCGCAGCGGGATCACCAGCAGGCTCTCGTGGCCCTTCAGCGCGTCGGTGGCTGAGAACAGCGGCGGGTGGAACCGGTTGCTGCCCTCGACGGGCAGCACCAGCTGGCGGTCGAGGGCCTGCCAGGCGATGCCCTCGCTGCCCCCGACGCGGTCGAAGGTGAGCCCGACCCGGTGGGCCTCGCCCTCGCCGTGGGCCCAGACGATCTCGAGGACCTTCGCCGCGTCGTCGAGGCGGGCGAGCAACGCCATGTCCATGGTGGCGAGGCGGCTGATGGCCTTGCCGAGCACCGCGCCCACCTCCTCGGGCTTCGAGATCTCGTTGAGGCTCTTGAGGGCGGCCCGCATGCGGTCGAGCTTCTGCTTGCCCCGCTCGGCGGTGTGCAGGCGCCGGGCCGTGCGGATGTCGAGGGTGAGCTTGGCGGCCGCCAGCCGCGCCGCGACCCGGTGGGCCTCGGACCAGGGCTCCGCCTCGGTGCGATCGAGGCAGAGCACGCCGACGGGCGCTTCGGCGTCCGCCCGGCCCGCGTCGTCGTCCTCGTCGAAGAGGGGCAGCGCGAGGATCGCCCCCACGCCCTGGCTGTCGGGGTAGTACGGCAGCCCCGCCGTGCCCCGGTGCACGGGCACGACCGAGACCTCACGGCCATCGCGCATCACGCTGCCGGGCACGCCGGCCTTGGCCGAGAAGGGCCCACGCATCAGGCCCTCCCGCTCCGTGGACCAGCCGCGCAGCACCACCTCGCCGCCGTCGGCGGAGCGCCAGAGCACGGCGACGGTCTGCAGCCCCATGGCGTTGCGCAGGGAGCCGAGCTGGCGGGTGAAGGAGGCCTTGAGGAAGTCGACGACCCCCGCGTCCACCCGCGGCGGCCCCTCGGCCATGTCGTCCAGGTCCTTGAGGCTGCTGAGCACCATCGTGCCCTCGCCCACCCCGAAGTCGCGCAGCTCGTCGTCGAGGTCCTGCGCCTGCCGGCGCCGGTGCGCGTCCTGGCGGACCGACTCCCGGAACCCCTCGGTCAGCACCAGGCTGCGGAGCGCCCAGGCGACCCCTGCGTACACGCCGACGTGCAGCCCCAACACGAGCCAGCTCTGGCGGCCGGCCAGGGTGAGGCCGAGCTCAAGGACCAGGGCCGCCCCCGCCACGATGCGGGCGACGGGCGGCCGGAAGGTGGCGGTGACCCAGGCTACCCACGCCGCGGCGAGGGGCGAGAGGTGCGCCCCATAAGGCCCCCCGAGCTGGATGAGCGACCACACGGTGATGGTCCACAGCAGCGGCCCCTCGAACTGACCGAGCGCCCGGGTCGGGCGGGTCCCGCGCAAGCGGTGGCTGGTGTCCCAGACGGCGAGGCCCAGCACGAGGGCGCTGACGAGCACCGCCGCCAGCCCGACGCGGCCCGGCTGCAGGGCCCCCGCCACCACCACGGCGCCACCCAGGGCGGCCGCCGCCAGCGCATACCACTCGGTGGCGATCTGCCGTGCGATGGCCAGCCAGTCGCCCGCTGATCTCGCCTTGCCCTTCACCGCCGGTCGTCCTCACGGGCCTTGAGCTGGTAGACGACCTCGCCGGGCTTGACCATGCCGAGCTGGGTGCGCGCGTGGTGCAGCTGCTCCGTGGGGCGCTCCCGCAGGCGGATCAGCTCGGCGCGCAGCGTGGCGGACTCGTGGGCGAGGCGGTCGTTCTCGGCGCGCACAGCGGCGAGGTTCGCTTCGAGATCGGCGTTGCGGCGCTTGAGCTCGGGATCGACGGCGCGGGTGCTCACGAGGTACACCCCGGCGGCCACGCCCAGACCCAGGAGCGTCGGCCAAATCCACTGCTTGACCATCGTCCGCATGCCGCCTCCATGACCTCTCGGGAGTGTAGGTCTACCTACCACCGGAGGCGGCGCCGCGAAACCCCCAAGGGGGGACCTTATCCGCCGTCTCGGAGCACCGCGCTGATGCGCAGGCGAGAGAGCCGGGCGACCGCCATGACCTCAGCGATGCGGCCGTAGGGCACCTGCTGATCGCCGCGGATCAGCACCACCGTGTTGGGGTTCTCGCTGGCGGCCTTCGCGAGGCGGTTGGCGAGCTCCTCGACGCTGACCTTGTCGGCGTTGGCCCCCACGAAGATGTCGCCCGCGCCGTCCACCACGATGGTGAAGTCCTCGACGGGCTGGGCCTCGGCCGCGAGGCTCGACTCCGGCAGATCCACAGGCACCTGGGGATCGTCGGAGGGGCTGGGCGGCTGGCTGACGTAGCTCGACGTCAGCAGGAAGAAGATGAGCAGCTGGAACACGACGTCCACCAGCGCGGTGATGTCGACCACCGTCGCCGCCCGCCGGGACAGGCCCCCAGGGCCTCCGCGGAAGTTCACCCGTCGCCCTCAGGCGCGTCGGCGGGGGCCTCGGTCGGCACGTCGGGCGGCAGCGGCTCGGCGCCCGCCAGGACGTCCAGCAGGTTCAGGCAGACCTCCTCGAGCTCGATGGCGAGGCGGTCGACCCGCGCGAGCAGGAACTTGTAGCCGAGGAAGGCCGGGATGGCGGCCGAGAGCCCCGCCGCCGTGGTCATCAGCGCCGCCCAGATCCCGTTCGCCAGGCTGCCCGGGTTGACGGGGCCCGCCTGGGTCCCGGCCTCGGCGACCACGGTGCGGAACACCTCGATCATGCCCACCACCGTGCCGAGCAGGCCCAGCAGCGGCGCCACCGCGGCGATGGTGCCGAGCACCTCGAGGAAGCGGTTGAGGTGGGTGACCTCGATGCGGCCGACCTCCTCGAA
>JAUHVS010000730.1 GCA_030424955.1 bacterium
CGGGCGGCGCGCCGAGCTGCCCAACTACACCGCCCCCATCGAGGTCAACTTCCAGGGCACGCCCCTGGAGAGCTTCATCAACGAGGACTGGCCGGACTTCGACAGCGACGGCATGCCCTACGGCCACCCCTCGGCCACCGAGGCCGACTTCGAGGCCTTCCCCGGCTGGGTGCCCTTCGGCACCCTCGGCGACGAGGAGTCGCCCTTCCTCATGTGCGAGGCGGGGCAGGCCCCCTGCGCCGTCGCCATGTGGGAGCAGGACAGCGCCGAGCTGACCCCCGTGGCCGACAGCCTCGACGCCTTCCTGGCCGCCCTGGTCGTCTGACCCGGCCGCCGGGCCCCTCACCGACATCCCCCCGCCACCCAGCCCAGCGCACCCGCCACCCGGGGTGCGCGTGGGATGTCCCGCGCCGGCCGGCGGGCCGATCTGGCATGCTGGGGCTCCGCGGCTGGAGGCGACGATCATGCACCCGAACCTGCGCGCCCTCATCTCGACCGTGCTGTGCTGGGCCGCCTGCGTGGGGCTGAGCGCGTGCGCCCCGGCGGGCACCCTTTCGAGCGGCGGGGCGGCCGGGGCCGACGGCGCCCCGCCGCCCGAAGACGCCGCGCCGGCCCAACGGGACGGCGCCGCCCCGGGCGCCCGCGATGGCGCGCCGCCGGACGCGCGGGCCCCTGCGGCCGACGGCGGCCCGGGCGAACCCCGAGACGCCAGAGCCCCCCAGGACGCCGCGGTGGAGCCGGGCCCCGAGGACGCCGAGCCGTCGCCGGACGCTGAGCCCTCGCCGCCTGTGGATCAGGGCCCCCCCATCGGCGAGGCCCTCGTGGATCGCCTGACCGTGGCCGAGGTGGCCGCGCCGGGCCCGGTGCAGCGCGGCGACACCAGCTGGCGCATCTGGGGCCGGGGCGACCTGGGCGTGGCGCCGGTGTTCACCGCCCCGCAGGCCGACTGCACCACCTGGGTGGGCTACACCGCCCAGGGCCCCGGCGGCCTCACCGCGTGGGCGGTGCACCTGGACGCGCAGGACCGCGTGCGGGCGAGCCACGCCCTGGCCAGCGGGCTGGCGCTGCGGGGCCTGGCGGTCGAGCCCGACGGGCACGTGGGCGCGCTGCTGTGGGATGACGCCGCCGACGCGATCTTCATGGCGCGGTTCACCGCCGACGGCGACGAGCTCTGGCGCACCGAGCTGGTGAACCCCGACAACCGCCCCGACGACTTCGGCATTGGCGACAGCCGGCTGGCCTACGGGGCCGGCCGCTACGGCGCCTACTACCACGTGCACTCGAACACAGGGCACGAGGGCGACACCCTCAAGTGGATCGACGCCGCCGATGGCACGCCCCGCACCGGCTGGGCCTGGGGCTGCTCACACAGCATGAGCAGCCTGCTGCGCTTCCACCCGACGGGCGAACAGTTCCTGCCGGTGTGTGTCACCGACTGTTACCCGGGCACGAGCGGTGACTTCGGCAGCACCAGCCGGGGCGGGGTGTATCTGAACCACCGCGGCCCGAAAGTGTTGGACGTCGACGCCGGGTGTAATGGCTCGGTGGCGGGCGAGGTGGGCAGCCTGGCGCCCCTGGGGGACGGCTGGGCGCTCACCGTCAACGCGCACCAGGCGCCCATGACGCCGGGCCAGCGGGGCTACACTGCCGACAAGAACCAGGACGTGGGCTTCGTGCGCATCGGGGCCGACCAGCGCCCGGGGCCGGTGGTGTGGCTGACGCAGACGCCCGGGGACGAGGCCGACGTCAGCGTGGCGCCGTGGGCGGGCCCAGCGGGCGAGGCGCAGGCCGTCGTGGGCTGGACCGAGGCGGGCCGGCGGTGGCTGCTCGCGCGGGTGAGCGGCGACGGCCAGATCCTCGAGGGCCCGGTGGACGTGAGCGCGCAGGTACAGTGGGGCCGGCGGGATGATCCCTTCCGCACGGCGGCCAACGGCGACGTCATCTGGGCGTGGTTCGACCGCGCGGGCAGCGACACCCTGCGCGTCGGCCGGGTGCGCACCGGCGGGCAGTGCCCGTAGCCTGGGGGGCTACAGGAGCTCACCCATGATGCGGGCCACGTCGAAGGGCGTGCCGGCCGCCACCGAGAACACAGTGTCGGCGTCCTCGGGGCGATCCACGGCGGTGCCGCGGGCCTCGGCGTGCAGGGCGAACAGATCCAGCAGCGTGGGCTTGGCCAGGGTGGTGAGCGCGTGGCCCATGCGGCTCATAGATCGCTGGTTGGCCTCGATGTTGATGTGATACATCGGCTCGGCCTTCAGGCCCAGGTCGACCCAATACATCACGCGGTCCACGGCGTCGATGATGAGCGGGATCACCACCCGGCTGGGGGCCGCCAGGTCGAGGCGATCCACGACGGTCGCGGGCTCGAACACCTCGCCGGAGCCGGGCGCGCTGCGCATCATCCAGCCCGCGAAGCACTCGGGCAGCCGGTTGAACAGGTGGCCGGTGAAGCTGAGCACCGACATCACGATGTAGCGGCCGCCGAACGCCACGATCGAGGGCAGGTCGAGGTCGATGAACTCACAGGCGCCGTTGGGCGCCGAGGTGATATCGCCGCTGTGGGCCGCGCGGTAGCCCTCGCCCTTCAGGCGGGTGTAGCTGATGTGCTCGGCGTAGCCCCACTGGTCATCGTAGAGCACCGCCGACAGGTCGATGTCGACATCGCCCGTCGCCTTGCCGGCCACCACGCCCTCGCGCCACCACAGGAACAGCCGCACGGTGTCCGCGCCCTCGGCGGCGGGCAGCGGCACGGTGGACCCCCGCACCAGGGTGCGCAGGGCCCGGCTGGCCGAGCGCTGCGAGAAGGGCACCACCGCGTGGGCCAGATCGGGATCGACGTAGACCCGGCCCAGCGGGGGGCGCTCGGCGAAGCGGCGCAGCAGGGCGGCGCGGCACGCCCCGACCACCGCGTCCGCCGCGCCCTCGGGCAGGTCCGGCAGGTCGAACCGGCGCGGGTGCAGCCGCGACGACTCGCCCTTGGGGAAGAACGCGCGCCAGGTGGGCGGCCCGTCGCGCCGGCTGCGGAAGTGGGCCATCACCTGCAGCAGCACCGGCACCGAGACGCGGCTGGCGCCGGCCTCGAAGGCGGCGAGCACCTCGGCGGGGGGCGCGCCCAGCCGCAGCAGGTGGTCGAGCCGGCGGGCCAGCTCGCCGGGGCGGCGGCGCAGCACCGCCAGGGCCGCGAGCGGATCCCCCGCGGCCAGCGCGACCTCGACCTGGTGGGCGAAGGTGGCTGGGCGCTCGCCGGCCCGCAGGCGGCGGAAGGCGTCGGCGGCCACCGGGTAGCGGGCGGCGTACTCGCCCGGG
>JAUHVS010000011.1 GCA_030424955.1 bacterium
GCGGCCCACGATGGTCACCCGGTGGCGGCCCGGCATCAGGTCCGAGAAGATCCGACGCTCGCCCGCCGCGACCCGCCCCCTGTGCGCCCCGTCGATGAGCACGTCCACCGCGCGGCGCCGGTCGTTGCGCACCTGCAGCTCAGCCTGCAGCGCCCGGGGGCTCACCCGCTCACGCTCGCCGGGGCTCAGGGTCACCGTCGACCGCGCCAGCACCTCGCCGCGGCGGGTGCGCAGCTCCACCAGGTGGCGCCCCGGCTCGATGCGGCTCAGCAGCTCGGTGCGGCCGGCCCGCGCCCGATTCACCCGGCGGCCGTCCAAGAACACCTGCGCCCCGCGGTCGAGGGGGTTGTGCACCTCGACCTGGGCGAACCAGTCGCCCAGCCGCACCTGGCTGCGCTCGCCGGCGTCGACGATCACGGTCTGCACGATGGCCTCGGCGCTGCGCCGCCCCACGGGCCGCGCCAGCACCCGGTGGGCGCCGGGCCGCAGGTCCACCGCCTTCACCCGGCCCCCCTGCCGCGCCACGCCCAGGTCGCGGCCGTCGACCTCGATGCGCATGGCCACGCCGCTGTCGTTGTGCACCACCGCGGTGCCCGCCAGCGCCTGGATCTCGAGGATGGCCAGCCCCGCCACCGGCACCGCCAGCTTGCGCTCGACCACCCGGCCGCCGGCCCCGCGGATCTCGACGAAGCGCACCCCGTTGGGCACGGCGTGCAGCACCCGGGTCTGTCCGGGGGCCAGGCGAGCGCTCAGCTCGCCATCGATGGTCACTTGCACGGGTCGATGTCGGTCGTTGTGGACCCGCACCCGGCCGTCGAGCGGGCTGCGGGCGTGGGCGGCCCCGGCGCTGATCAGCAGGCCGGCGAGGAGGGTCAGGGCGGTGCGGGTAGCGGTGACGTGCGCGGTCATGGCGAATCTCCAAATGCCTTGATGTGTAACGTGTTTTGCGAATCGTGGGCACCGACCGTGCCCGCCGCCCTGCCATTCACGCCGCCGTCAAATCAACCCGCGCCCCCGCCGCCCCGGCGCCCCCCTGAGGCGCCAAAAGTCACCGCCTGACAGGGGGTTGGCGCCGCGTAGCCGCCACCCGACGCCTCAGCGCTTCGGGCAGCGCAGATCGTATACGTGGCCCGAGCTGTGGGCCCGCCAGCCCGTCCAGCGGCCCCCCTGGGGGCGGTGGCGACGGAAGGTCATGTGAAAGGCACGGCAGTGGTCATCGGCCGGCACCATGACCCACACCGGCAGATCCTCGAAGGCCACCCGGCTCAGCCGGTCGATCCACGCCTTCGCGGGCCCCTCCAGGTAGACCCGCCGGGGTGCCGCCCGCCACGCCGCCTCGTAGGCCGCCGCGATGGCCGCCCGCAGCCCGTCGTGCGTCGCGCCGCGCAGCCCCTCCTTCGGCGGCTTCGCCCGCGCCAGGGCCGCCGCCTTGCGCTTCTGCGCCCGGATGGCGTGGGCCTCGGCCTCGGCGGTCAGGGCGGTGCAGCGGGGCTGACCGGGCGCCAGGTCGAGGGCCGCGCGGCACACCGCCGCCACCTGCTGGAAGACCACGTCCTGCGCCGGGCCCCGCAGCACGGCCGCCTGCTGCGCCTTCAGCTGGGCGGCCTGCGCCACGGCGTCGGCCTCGCGCTGGGCCGCCGCGTGCAGCTGCGCCTCGGCCCCCTGCAGGCGGGTCACCAGCCCCTGGCTGTCGCCGGGGTAGCGCGCCGCGAAGGCCGTCGCCAGGGCGGCCGCGCCGGGGGCCTGATCCACCGCAGCCCGCAGCGCGCGGATGGTGGCGGGATCCCCACCGTCGAGGCGCTCCGCCGCCGCCTGGAGTTGCCGCGACAGGGTGCCAAGCTGGGCCTGGGCCTCGGCCTTGTTGGCCAGGATCGGGGGCCCCTCGGCCTTGGCCTGGGCGGCCTCGGGGGCGAGGTTGAGGGCGAGCGCGGCGCAAACCACCGCGGCGACGCGAACGAGTCCGTGCGACATGATGAACCTCCTGAGTGTGAGAGGGCCCTGCCTCGTTGTGGCCCTCGGGGGGATCCATCGGACAAACCGGCGGGGTGTTGATCAGAAGCGCACAGAAAAATGAGGTCACCTTTAAAATCAGACACTTGGAGAGCCGCCACCAAGACCAGCGGGGGTGACCTCGCTTCGTCTCGAGCCAAACCCCGGTGACCCCGGGCCCGCCGCGGTGGGGATCCCTCAACCCCACGCGCCAGCCCCCGCGGGCTTGCCAAGGGCCCTCGACCAGCCCACGCTGCCGCCATGACCGACGCGCCCCTCGCCGCTGCCCTCGCCGCCCTCAGCCCCCGCGCCTTCAGCTGGCGCGCGGGGCGTCAGGCCGGCCACGCCGTGCGCGTGGCCAGCGACCTGTGCCGCAAGGCGCACGACGCCGACGGCGCGGTGGCGCTGTTCGAGCGGCTGTGGCCCGCCACCATGCAGGTCAACCGCGCCCACGGCGATCTGGACCAGGCCGTGGAGCGCGCCGCCGAGGCCTGCGTCGCGCTCTGCCTGGCAGAGGCCGACGGCCCCGCCCACGGGGCGCGGCTGGAACGCCTGTGGGCGGCCATCGAGGCCGATCGCGGGGGCGTCACCGATCCGCTGGCGGAGCGCTGGGGCGCGCTGTGCGCCGAACGATCGACGGCCGCAGCCTGGGCGAAGCAGCTGAGCCCCGCGGTGCGCCGGGCCTGGGCGGCCGATCCGCTGGCCCGCTGCGCGGCGGCCCTGCCCTGCCTGTCGGCCCTCGCCGCCGCCCGGAAGGGGCCGCAGCTGATGGCCATGTTCGCCGTCGGCGGCCCGACGGCCTGGCGGCTGCGGCGCTTCGCCCTGCCCTTCATCGCCCGGCGAGAGGGCGCCGACGCCGCCCTGGCCTTCGCCGACGCCAGCACGGCCCGCACCGCCCACGAGCGCCAGCACCGGGCGCAGGCCTGCGAGGCCCTGCTGCGCAAGGCCAGCCGCGAGGACGAGGCCTGGGCCCGCTTCGCCGTGGACGCCCACCAGGCCAACACCCACCGCCACACCTTCGAGGCGCTGCGGCTGGCGTGGCCCGACAAGGCCCCGCTCGCCGTGCTCGACGCGCTGCTGGCCCACCACCCGGGCGAGGAGGGCAAGCTCTTCGCCACCGCCCGCGCCATCGGCGAGCCTGCCCGCGCCACGGCGCTGGCGGAGGCCGGGCCGGGCGATCCCAAGGTGCTGCTGCACGCCGCCGACGAGGTGCGGGCGAGCGATCCGGCGCTGGCTGAGCGCTGGGCCTTCATCGCCCTGGGCTGGATGGCCGACGGCCACGCCTACAAGGTGACCCGCGCGCTGATCCGGGAGGCCTGCCAGCTCGCGGTCGCCATCGGCGAGGCCCAGGGCGACGCCGAGCGGCTGCGCGCGCGCCTGGCGCGGCTCGCCGAGGGCGCCCGCACAGCAGCGGTGAAGAACTGGGTCGCGCTGTGGCTGGACGGCGACCTGGGCGACGGCTGAGCACCCCCGGGCCGCCGCTCGATCACTTTCTTCTTCAATCAGATCAATGGGTTGCCGTGCGCACCCAAAAAAGATGACCGCCTCGGCTAAGAAAACCAGCCCCGCTGAACACCATGCCGCCGTGAGTTGGCTCCCCGGCGGCTCACACAGAAACGTGGAGAACCCGGTTCAAGCGCGAGTCTCCCCCATCGATCCCCCGGTCGGTGTTCGTCGCTTGGGTCGCACGTTTGCGGGGCTCGCGGTTCCCCCCGGTACCGCGGGCCCCGTTTTTTTTTGCCCGCCCCCAGCCCGCTGATCCCCCGACGCCCAGCTCAGTAGTGCGGCGGCAGATCCGCCTGCGGATCCGCCGGATCGCCCCCCCCGCCCTGTGCCAGGCGACCCGCCAGCTGTTTGGTGGCCTCGGTCAGGCGCTCGATCTGGTCGGCCTGCTCGCGGACCAGCTGGCTCAGCTGCTCCACCAGGTCTTCGAGCTGGCTGTAGCGGATCTCCATCTCGGTCAGGCGCGTGGCCACGGTGACGTCGTCGGTCATGGGATCTCCAAGGGCGCTCGGGCCGACGGGGCCCGGCGGCCTGTCAGAACAGGGTGCGCACGCGCACGGTCTCGGGCACCTCGAGCAGGCGCTCCGTGAGGGCCTCACCGTGCTCGGGGCTGATGTCGACGATCAGGTAGCCGTGCTCGGCGTCGGTCTGCAGGAACTGGCTCGAGATGTTCGCGCCCAGGTCCGCCAGCAGGCTGTTGACCCGCCCCAGCACGCCGGGCTTGTTGCGGTGGAAGTGGATCACCCGGTGGTTGTCGCGGTGCAGCTTGGGCAGCTGCACCTCGGGCACGTTGACCGCCGTCGCCGTGGTGCCGTTGTTCATGAGCTTCGCCATGCGGTTCGAGACGCTGTGGCCGATGTTCTCCTGCGCCTCGACGGTGCTCCCGCCGATGTGGGGCGTGAGGATGACGTTGGGCAGGCCACACAGCGGGCTCTCGAAGGCGTCGCTGATGTTCTGCGACGGCTCCCGCGGGAAGACGTCCACGGCGGCGCCGGCGAGGTGCCCGCTGCGCAGGGCGTCGGCCAGGGCGTCCACGTCCACGACGTTGCCGCGGGCGTTGTTCAGCAAGAAGCTCCCCGGCTTCATCAGGCCCAGCTCGCGGGCCTGGATCAGGTCCTGCGTGCCCGCCGTGGCCGGCACGTGCAGGGTCACCACGTCGGCCTCGGCCAGCAGCGCGTCGAGGCTCTCCACCCGGCGGGCCATGCCCATGGGCAGCACGTCCACCACGTCGTAGTAGATGACCTGCATGCCCATGGCCTCGGCCAGCACCGAGGTCTGCGAGCCGATGCGCCCGTAGCCCACGATGCCCAGGGTGCGGCCGCGGATCTCGTGGGCGCCCAGGGCGCTCTTGCGCCAGGCCCCACGGTGCATGCCCACGCTGCGGTCGAACAGGCCGCGGTTCAGGGCGATGGTCTCGGCGATGACCAGCTCAGCCACCGACCGCGTGTTGCTGAAGGCCTCGTTGAACACCGGCACGCCGTGGGCGGCCGCCGCCACGAGGTCGATCTGGTTGGTGCCGATGCAGAAGGCGCCCACCCCCCACAGGTTGGGGGCGCCCGCAAAGAAGTCGGCCGTCAGGCGGGTCTTGGAGCGGATGCCCACCAGGTGCGCGTCGCCCACGACGGCCAGCAGCTCGTCGCCCTGGTAGGCGCGATCGTGCAGCTCGACCTCGAACCCGGCCGCCTCGAGGTTGGCGCGGGCCACCGGGTGGATGTTCTCGAGCAGGACAACCTTCGGGCGGTGGTTCGGCTGGGCGGTGTGCATCTTCCGGCTCCTCGCAGTGTGCCAATCGGCGCGCAGCATACCCGATGGCTCGGCGGCGCCAAGCCCCCCCGTTGACCCTGGGCTCGCCGCGCGCCACCCTCGGCTCGCCAAGGAGGACCCACGCCCGTGAAACCCCGCAGCGACAGAGCCTGGCTCGCGAAGCTGATCCGCCGCGTCACCGAGGCGAGCGCCGCGCCCGCCGTGGCCTGCGCCGACGCCGCCGCCTTCGCCACCTGGCAGGCCGCGGCCCTGGCCGATCGCGGCTTCGCCGTGGGCGCGCTCTCGGACCGCCTGGCGGCCCTGGAGTACCGCGACGAGGCCCGCGGCTTCGCCGACTACGTGCTGCTCAACGCCACCGCCCACCTGATGGAGCTGGGCGACGCCCTGGTGCGCGGCCACCTGCCGGGGCTGCCGCGGCTGCACCGCGCCCACATCCTGCTCACCGCCGCCGCCTGGCTGGTGGGCGACGACGCCCTGGTGGACGCCTGCGAGCGCCTGCCGCGCACCGACGATGACCCAACGGTGGGCGCCGTCAGCGGCCGGCTGGCCGACGCCCTGACCCGCCGCGCCCTGGCGCCCAACCACCCCCTGCTGGGCCACCCCTTCCACCACCTGCTGGTGTACGCCGACAGCCTGCTGTTCAGCGAGGTGGTGTGGCGCCTGGCCGCCACGGGCGAGGCCCCCGAGGTGAGCGACCTGCAGCGGGCCCAAGGGCACGCCGGCACCACCGTCTACGAGGCCATCAGCGCCTGCGTCGCCCTCGCCGCCGCGGACGGGCAGGTGGACCCCGACGAGCAGCGCCTGCTCGACAGCCTGTACGGCGTGGCGGGCCTCGACGACACCGAGAAGGCCATGCTGCGCGCCGAGATCACCGATCCGCCCGCGCCGGCCCAGCTCGCCGCCCGCATCACCGACGCGGCCCAGCAGCGCTTCGTGCTCCGGCTGCTGTTCCTCACCGCCTACATCAACGGCAACCTCGACCCCGCGGAGCGCGGGTTCATCGAGGCCCTCGCGGGCGCCTTCGGGCTCACCCCGGACTGCGTGGCCCGCGCCGAGTTCGAGGCGCTGGCGAGCTACCAGGGCTACGCCGATCTGCCCTCGCGGCTGTCCCTCGGGCGGGTCTTCGACCGCGCGCGGGCGCGGCTCACGGGCCGGCTGGAGGCGCTGATCCAGACCAACGCGGCCCGCATCTGGGCCGAGATCCGCGAGACCGGGGAGCTGGGCCAGCTGCTGCTGCGGGAGGCGGCCGGCGAGCCCGCCTCCCCCGAGGATCGCGAGCGGGCGCTGGCGCAGCTCAAGGATCTGGCGCGGGTAGTGCCGGCGCTGGCCATCTTCGCGGCGCCGGGCGGCACCATCCTGCTGCCCCTGCTGGCCAAGCACCTGCCCATCGATCTGCGGCCGTCGAGCTTCAAGGCGGACGACAGCGCGCTCTGATCGAGCGGCGCCCGATCAGCCCTCGGGCAGCCCGTCGATGAACGCGCTCAGGGCCGCCTGGGTCGCGGGCTCGAGTTCCGCAAACGCCAGCCCCGCCTTGAAGTGCCGGGTGCCATGGGTGTGGCTGCCGCCCAACCACACCACCTTGCCCGACAGGCGCACGCTGGGGCCGCCGGGCGAAGAGAGCTCGACCTGCAGCTCGGCGCCCAGCCCGGGCAGGGCCGCCACGTCGGCCGCCGCCACCTGCACCAACACGCCCAGCTGGCTGATGTCGCAGACCACGGCCTCGATGGCCGCCGCCATCAGCTGCGCGCGGACCCCTGACTCGGGCGCGATGTGGCGGCGGGTGTGGGCGCGGCGGTCGGCGCCAGAGGCCTGGGGCGGGGCGTGCATGCGTGGCTCCGTTCCTGGCCCGGTGGCGGCCATGGGGGTCACGCTATCAGAGGCGCTGGCGGGTCCGCAGGCCTTTTGTTCGCAGGGGACAGGGCCTGGGCGACGCGGCGGGCTGCGGCCGGGTCAGGCCCCGACGCGCTTGCGGATGGCCTTGAACACGTCCGGCAGGGAGCCGGCCTGCGCCTTGCGCAGGATGGCGTCGGGGATCGACATGTCGGGATCGACGTCGATGTTGTAGACGAGCAGCGACCAGCCCTGCTCGGCGGTGCCGTAGGGGTAGACCTCCCACGAGCCCGTGTTGCGCTTGTAGTTGCCCTCGCGCAGCGTCCAGCCGCGGCGCATGCCGCCGCCCGGCAGGGTGGAGTTGGTGGACAGCACCTCGCTGTGCAGGTTCGACAGCGGGAACGGCATCGACACCTCGAGGAAGCACACCATCTGGGTGTCGCTGAGCTTCTTGCGCATCTCGCTGCGCTTGGCCCGCGGCATGAACTTATGGAAGTGCTCGCAGTCCCGCACCACCGGCCACACCTTGTCCACGGGCGCCTTGATGATGGCCACGGCCATCGCCGCCATGCCGGAGTTGTCGGTGGGCGTCATCGAGCTGACGATGACCTTGTCGTCCTCGAGCATCTGCTTCTGCAGACGGTTGAGGTACGGCTTCTCGGCGTGCGCAGCGCTGACGAGGCCCGTCAACGTCGCGAGGATCAGGGCGACGGCCAAGCGCATTGGTTTTCCTCCTTGGATGGAAAGGATATAGCACGAGCGGCGCCGGCCGACGCAATCGGCCCCCCGCTGTTCATGGACTGGAGGCTCGTTGCCGATGCGCTCGCTCTTGTTGAGCCTGGCCCTGCTCGCCCTGACCGGGCCGGCCCAGGCCCAGGTGCTGCCCTTCACCCCCACCACCACCCGGCTCGACAACGGGCTGACGGTGGTGACCGTGCCCACGGCCCACCCCGGGCTGGTGATGTTCTACACGGTGGTGCGCGTGGGCGCCCGCGACGAGGTCGAGGCCGGCCGCTCGGGCTACGCCCACTTCTTCGAGCACATGATGTTCCGCGGCACGCCCACCATCAGCGCCGACGAGTTCGGCGCGACCCTCGCGAAGCACGGCGCCGACAACAACGCCTACACCACCCGCGACTACACGGCCTACTTCACCGTCGGCCCCCGCGGCGCGCTGCCCGACATCGTGCGCATGGAGGCCGACCGCTTCCAGCACCTGGCCTACAGCGAGCAGGTGTTCCGGACCGAGGCGGGCGCCGTGCTCGGCGAGTACAACAAGGCGTACGGGAGCGCCGAGATGAAGCTCTACGAGGCCATGCTCGGCACCGCCTTCACCACCCACACCTACCGCCACAGCACCATCGGCTTCGAGGCCGACATCAAGGCGATGCCCGAGGGCTTCGCCTACGCCCAGGCCTTCTTCAAGCGGTTCTACACGCCCGACAACTGCACCCTGGTGGTGGTGGGCGACGTGACCCACGCCGACGTGATGGCCCTGGTGACCCCGGCCTATGGCGAGTGGCAGGGCACCCGCGACCAGCCGGTGGTGCCCGATGAGCCCGCCCAGACCGAGCGGCGCACGGTGGCGCTGAGCTGGCCCAGCCCCACGCCCGCCCACCTGGCGGTGTCGTGGAAGGTGCCGGGCTTCCGCACCGACACCCGCGACGCGGCCGCCATCGAGGTCACCGCGGCGCTGCTCTTCGGCGAGACGAGCCCGCTGTACCGGACCTTGGTCCTCGAGGATCAGCGCGCCCTGTCCATGAGCCACACGGGCGGCTGGCACAAGGCCGCCCCCCACCTGCTGACGGTGCAGCTCAAGCACGCCACGCCCGCGGATCGCGACGCGCTGGTGCAGGCCATCGAGGCGGCCGTGGCCGAGGTCGCGGCGGGCAAGGTGGACCCCGCGCGCCTCGCCGCCACCCGCGATCACCTGCGCTACGCCCAGCTGCTGGGCCTGCAGGCGGTGACCGACGTGGGCAACCTGCTGGCCGAGACCATCGGCATCACGGGCGATCCCAACGCGGCCGAGGCGCACCTGGCCCAGATCGCGGCGGTGACCGCCGAGGACGTCGTGCGGGTGGCCGCCACGTTCATGACCCCGGCCCGCGAGACCGTCGCGAGCGTGGCCCACACCCCCGACGCCCCGGTGCAGAAGTGAGGCCCACCATGCGCGCCCCGTCGATCCACGCCGCCGTCCGCCCGCTGGGCCTGCTGGCCCTCGCGCTCGCCGCCTGGGGCTGCGGCGCCGCGCCCGAGCCCACGATCAAGACCGAGGCCCAGCCCGGCCTGCAGGTCGCCCGCCCCGTCGACACCGTGGTGCGCCCCGAGGCCACGCCCGCCGTTGAGCTGCGGGTCGTGCTGCGGGCCGGCAGCGCCTACGACCCCCCCGGCCGCGAGGGCCTGGGCTCGCTGGTGGCCCGCCTGAGCGCCGAGGGCGGCACCGAGGCCCTGAGCTACACGGCGCTGACCGAGCGCCTGCACCCGTGGGCCGCGCAGATCAGCGTGCAGGTCGACAAGGAGCAGGTCACCTTCATCGGCCGCTGCCACCCCGACCACGTGGACGCCTTCGTGCCCCTGTTCCTGGACGTGCTGCTGCACCCGCGGCTGGGCGAGGCCGACTTCGAGCGCCTGCGCAAGCAGGCCCTGTCGCAGCTCAGCGAGGCGCGCACCGCCAACGACGAGGCCCTGGCCAAAGAGGTGCTGGAGGCCGCCCTGTTCTCGGGCCACCCCCTGGCGCACCCCGCCGGCGGCACCGAGGCGGGCCTGACGGCCGCCACCCTGGCCGAGGTGAAGGCCCACCGCGCGCGGCTGTGGACCCGCGACCGCATCAGCGTGGGGCTCGCAGGGGCCGTGGACGAGGCCCTGGCCGACCGCGTGGCCGCCGCCTTCGCGGGGCTGCCCGAGACCGGCGAGGTGCCCCTCGCGCTGCCCCCGCCCCCCGCCGACGCCCGGCGCCTCATCGTGGTGGCGCAGCCCCAGGCGCCGGCCACCGCCATCGCCTTCGGGCACCACCTGCCCGTGCGCCGGGGCGACGCCGACTTCCCGGCCCTGAGCCTGGTGGCGAGCTTCTTCGGCGAGCACCGACAGGCCCACGGGCAGCTCTTCCAGCGCATGCGCGAGGCCCGCGGCATGAACTACGGCGACTACGCCTATGTCGAGGCCTTCATCCAAGAGGGCTGGGGTCGGCTGCCGGTGACCAACATCGCCCGCAGCCACCAGCACTTCAGCGTGTGGATCCGCCCGGTGCCCCACGCCGACAAGCACTTCGCCACCCGCATCGCCCTGTGGCTGCTGGACGGCCTGCGCACCGACGGCCTGACCGCCGAGCAGGTCAGCCACACCGCGCGGTTCCTCGACGGCTACCTGTCCCTCAAGCGGCAGACCGCCATGCGCCGGCTGGGCGACGCGCTGGATGACCGCTTCTACGGGCTCAAGACCCCGCTGCCCGAGTGGCTGCGGGCGGGCTGGCGCGCCCTGACGGCCGAGGGCGTGAACGCCGCGCTCCGGCGGCACATCGTGCCCGATCGCCTCGCGGTGGTGGTGGTGACCAAGGACGCCCAGGCCTTCGCCGACGCCGTGCTCGCCGAGGCGCCCAGCCCCAAGACCTACGCGTCGCCCAAGCCCGACGCCATCGTGGCCGAGGACGCCGCCATCGCCACCTGGCCCCTCAAGTTCACCGCCGAGCAGATCCGGGTCGTGCCGGCGGCGACCCTGTTCGCCCGGTGATTGGCCCCGGCCTGCTGCTGGTGGCGGCCCTGGCCGCGCCCCGCCCCGCCGACGACTGGCGCACGTGGCTGGAGGTCGGCACCGACGTGCCCACGCAGGTGTCGGCCACGGTGCGCCTCGTCGCGCCGGGCCGCGTGCGGCTGTTCACTGGCGTCGGCTGGCTGCCCCCCGGCTACGTGCAGCTCGCCAACCAGGTGGCCACGCAGGTGGGCGACTACACCGTGGCGCAGGCGGACGCCGTGGCCGCGGCCCTGCAGGACTCGCTCGTCTGGCAGATCGGGGCGGGCTGGCAGCCGTGGGCAGATCTGGGCCTGACCGTCGATCTGGGCTACCAGCTGCTGACCCTGGGGGGCTCGGCGACGGGCGAGACCCTGCTGGCCATCGCCACCAGCCAGTCCGCGCCGGATCGGGACACGGACCAGGCCCCCGGCGAGTATACGCTGGGCCTCACGGTGCACCGCCTGCGGCTGGCCGTGGGCTGGACCTGGTGGCTGGGCGAGGCCGGCGACTGGTCGGTGAGCGCGCAGCTCGGCGGCGAGCTCACCCTGGGCAACACCGCCACGGTGGATCCGACCTTCGGGGGCTTTCAGGTGCGGCGCGCCGAGGCCTTCGCGGCGCGGGCCGAGGCCAGCCTGAGCGACATCATCAACACCTACCTGCACAGCCCCACCGTAGGCGTGGCCGTGGGCTACCGGCTGGACTGACGGGTCAGGCCGCGGGGATCAGGCCGCGAGGCGCAGCCGCCGGGCGCGGCGGGGCCGCCAGCCGGCCACGTGCACGCCGACGAAGCCGGGGACAGCGCAGATGATCGCCTGGGGCGGCGGGGCGTCGATCCCCTCGCAGAAGCAGCCGACGAAGGCCATCGGCGGCTGGAACACGCCGTTCTCGCAGGCGAGCACCACGGTGCCCATGGAGTCGCAGCAGCCCTGCTGGCCCTCGAGCTCGCACGCCCGCCCCCGCAGGGCGTCACAGCCCTCGGGCGCGGCCATGTCGGGCGCGGCCATGTCCATGGCAGCCATGTCGGGCTCGGCCATGTCGGGCTCGGCCATGTCGGGCGCGGCCATGTCGGGCGCGGCCATGTCGGGCGCGGCCATGTCGGGCCGGGCCATGTCGGCCCAGGCCATGTCGACCACCCCGCGGTCGGCCTCAGCCATGTCGGCCCAGGCCATGTCGGCCACCGCCTGATCGGCCTCGGCCATGTCACGCACCGCCTGATCCAGCGCGCCGCCGTCCGCGCGGGCCATGTCGATGGCCGCCATGTCGATGAACCCGACGTCGGGCGTCATGTCCGCCACGCAGTTGCAGTCGATGGCCGGCGGCTCGTCCGGCGGCGCCTCGTCGTCACAGCCCGTCGCGCCCATCGCGAACAGCAGGGCGTTGCCGATAATCAAACGTCGCTTCATGTCACCGTCCCCTCAATCGAGCGCCAGCCCGGCCTTGGCAAAGGCGGCCGGCACGTCTACCGCCAAGGCTGCCAGATAGGCCGCCTTGAACGCGACCGGTTCGGGGATCCCCAGCAGGGCGAGGCCCTCGGCGGCGGCCGGATCGCGGGCCAGCTCGACCTCGTCATCCTCCACCACCGCCCGCCGCCGCATGGCGTCGAGCTGCCGCAGCACGAAGGGGCGCACCCGGTCGTCCCCGCGGTAGGGCAGCCACTCCGCCGTGCGCCCCGCGCGCAGCTCGGCCAACAGCAGCGGCCCGATGCGGGCGTGCAGCACCTCGTCGGCGGCGATGGTGGCCAGCACGTCGCGGTACGGCGAGTCGGGCAGGGCCTTCAGGGCGTGGCGGATCAGCGCGAGCGCCGTCACCTCGCCCACCGCGTAGGTGCCGCAGATCAGCTCGTGCAGCTGGGCCTCGACGGGCTGCGGGCTGCGGGCCTGCTGCAGCTCAGCCAGCTCGAAGGGCACGACCCCGTCGCTGCCCAGCGACGCCGCGGCGGCGGCGCACAGCGCGGCGTGCTGCTGCTCCTGCAGCATCATGCCCAGGGCCAGCTCCTGCAGATCCATGGGGGCGTTCACGTCCACCAGCAGGCCGTGCAGCTTGCGGGTGATCATCACGCCCACGTACTCCGACCGGGTGCGGGCCTCCCAGGCGCGGCAGGCCGCCGCCCGCACCGCCTCGGGCAGCGCGGGGGGCGCGAAGGCCGGCGGCTGCACCAGCCGCTTGCGGCACACGACGTCCTCGGCCAGCGCCGAGCGGTCGAAGAGCAGCTCGACGGCCTCGCTCACTGGGCGCGGCGCAGCACCCGCCGCACGAGCCAGGCGGTGCCGACGGCGGCGGCGAGCAGGGGCAGGCCGTGCTCGGGGGTGGCGACCCAGTGCCACAGGCCCACCAGGGCGCTGGGGCCGTGCCCGGGGTGAGCGTGGGCGAGGGTGGGCAGCAGGGTGATCAGGGCGAGCGCGCGCATCGGAACCTCCAAGGGGGACGGCGCGGGAGCCTACGCGAGCCGACGGTCCAGAGAAAGCCGCGGGGCGCGATCGACCGGCCCGGGCCGGGCGCGCGCCGCCACCTGGCCCGCAGCCAGCCACCGCGCGGCGGGCCCGTAACGCCCGCCGGCCCTGGCGCATCCAACCTGCCATGCGCACCTACACCCTGTGTCATCACCCCTCGGGCGCCGTCGTCCGCCGCCTGCCCGCCGCCCGCAGCGACCGGCTGTACGACGTGGTGGATCGCTCCGATCTGCCGCTGCGGACCCTGTGCAAGGGCAGCAGCCTGTGTGGGCAGTGCTGGGTGCACGTGACGGCTGGGGGCGAGGCCCTGCCCCCGCCGGCGCCCGACGAGCAGGCCCTGCTCGACCGCCACGCGCCCGGCGTGGCCGACGCACGGCTGGCCTGCAAGCTGGTGCTGCCCCCCGGGGTCGAGGGGCTGACCGTGGCGACGGCCTACTGGAGCCCGGGCGAGCGGTAGAGCGCGTGGCACAGGGCCAGCGCCCGCGGGGAGCGGATGTGGTGGCCCATGCGGTTGATGACGTAGCCGATGGACAGCTGAGCCTTGGGATCGCACCAGCCCAGGCAGCCGCCGGCCCCCGGGTGGCCGAAGCTCTCGGGGTTGGGGCTGAACAGCCGCGTCTCTTCCTTGATGAAGCCCTGGCTCCAGCCCGCCGGCTTGCGCAGCACCCGGTCGCGCTCCACCCAGCTCTGGCGCCGGGTCAGCGGCGCGATGGCCTCGGGCGACACCAGGCGCACGCCGTCGATGGCGCCGCCGTTGGCCAGGGCCCCATACACCCGCGCCAGCCCCCGGGCGCTGCCCAGCGCGCCGGCCCAGGGCAGCTCCATGCGGTGCACCCGGGCCGCGTTGTAGTTCTGCATGCCCTTGGGGCCCAGCTCAGCCGGGTTCGCGAAGGCGCGGCTGGCGTCGCCGCGCAGCACCACCTGCCGGTACACCCGCCCCTCCAGGCCGGGGTGGGCCAGCAGCTTGGGGATCACCCGGGTGGCGGCCTCCCACTTGCCGATGGGGTAGTTGGTGGCGACCTGCGGGCGCTTGTCGTCGGGCAGGCCCAGGTACACGTCGGCCTGCAGGGGGCCGCTCACCTCGCGGGCGAGGAACTGACCGATGCTCTCGCCCGCCGCGCGGCGGAACAGCTCGCCGATGTACGGGCCGTAGGTGACGCCGTGGTAGCCCTGGTCGGTGTCGGGCGTCCAGTAGGGCCGCTGCTGCTCGCAGGCCGCCACCACCCGCTCGGGGTGGTGCTCGAAGTCATCCAGCGTGAGCGGCTGGTCCAGGGCCACCAGCCCGGCGCGGTGGTTGAGCAGGGTGCGCACGGTGATGGCGCCCTTGCCGTGCTGCGCGAAGCCCGGCCAGTAGTCGGCCACGGGCCGGTCGTAGTCGATGCCGCCGCGATCGGCGAGCATCAGCATGGCGATGGCCGCGATGCCCTTGGTGGTCGAGAACAAGATGTTGAGGGTGTCGGGGGCCCACGGCCGCTGGGTGTCGCGATCGGCGACGCCGGCCCACAGATCCACCACCACCCGCCCGCGGTGGGTGACGCACACCGCCGCCCCGATCTCGTCGCGGCGCTGGAAGTTCTCAACAAAGGCGGCCCGCACGGGCTCGAAGCCAGGGGCGACCTCGCCGTGCACCTGCACCGGGGCGCGGCCCATCAGCGGGCCGTCCACCAGTCGGCGAACTCGCCGAACTCGATCTGGCCGTTGCCGTTGCTGTCCACCGCGGCCAGGCCGACGGCGATCTCGTCGTCGGGCACCTCGGTGTCGAGGGCCCGACACAGCGCCGCGAACTCGTCGCGATCGATGACGCCGTTCCCGTCGTGATCGTAGTGCTGGAAGATCTCGCGCAGCTCGTCGTGGTTCATGGGACCTCGCAGTTCAAGGGCAGCGTCGGCGGGCCACGCCGGCCCATCGCCCGTGAGTGGGGATGCGTCAAGCGGGCGGAGCGGTCGCGCCGGGCGGTGTCGGTTGGGGATCGGCGGCCGGCGCGGCCGGCGCCGCCGCGGCGGGCGGGAGGCCGAGCTTGCCGGTCAGCGGCCGGCCGCCGGCCTGCCCGTCCGCCAAATGCGAGGGCGCCAGCAGCTGCAGGGCCTCGTCCACACCCCGCTGCTCGCCCTCGATGGAGTCGAGGCGGCTCTGCAGCACCCGGATCTCAGCGTGCAGGCGGCCGATCAACCACAGCGCAATCAGCAGCACCACCACCACGGTGAGGGTGAGGAGCGGATGGGCTGTGTCGAGGATCTCCAACATCGCGTAGGCCTCCTGCCCGGGATCAGCGCGGGCGGATCGTCAGTCCAGATCGGCGCGGGCCACCGCGCTGGCCACGCCCGCGCGGGTCGGCATCCCGCGGGCGATGAAGGCGACGTAGCTCGAGGCGCCCACGTCGGGCAGCTCGATGACCCGCTTGTCGGTGCCGGACACGGGCTGCCAGTCCCCCGCCGCCCGGTACGCGGCGTGGCTGCCGAGCCGGGGCCAGGCCACCATGAAGGGCGCGACCACCAGCTGGTACTTGCCGCTGGCGGGGGCGGTGCACTTCACCGTCAGGCGGATCTTGTCGCCGACCCGCGAGGCCCACAGGCCCTCCACAGACGCCGGCCAGGCGTCCACGTCCCGGGCGCTGAGCTTGCGCTTCACCTGCCGGCCGCCGTTGCCGGTCCACTCCATCGACAGCGCCGGATCCGCCGAGATGTCGGCCAGCAGCACGCCGCTGTAGCGATAGCCGTCGAGGTGGTGGGGCACCCACACGGCGGCCTTGCCGCCGTCCGTCACCAGGCGCAGCTCCGCCTGCTCCAGGTGCGGCGCCATGCCGTCGAGGGTGATGCGGCAGGCCGTCAGCCGGCCCGCGCGGGCCTCGCGATCGATGGGGCTGGGCAGATCGGGCTCAGGCGGGACGAAGGGCCACGGCATCTATACGCTCCTGGGGCGAACTCGCCGCGGCCATGAAACCACTATTCGAGCGTGCTCGCGAGTACCGCGGCCACCGCCGCGAGCAGGGCCACGGGGCCACCCGCCCGGCCGCCGGCCCGGTCGAGGCGGGCGGCGAAGCGGCTGTCGGGGTGGGACCGCCGGATCTGTTCGAGGAGCGGCCCCGCGCCCACCCGGTCGCCGCGGGCGAGCCGGTCGGCCGCCGCCCGGTACAGCGCCTTTGCCGCCGGATCGGGCTCGCGCGCCTCGGGGCGGGCCCACCGATCGGCCCCAGCGCGCGCCGTCGCCGCCTGCACAGGCTGCACGGCCGGGGCACCCGCTGACGCCGCCGCGGCCGCCTCAGCGGATCCCGATGACCCCGCCGGGGCGGGCGCGCGGCACCCGCTGACCACCCCCGCGAGGGCCAGGGCCAGCGCGGCCCGCCGAGCGGTGACCCCCATCACAGCAGCACCCCCTCGATGGCCAGATCCAGGCCATCGGACGTGGGCCAGGCCGCGATCACCGTCTCGCCCAGGTGGGCCAGCACCCAGGCCACCGCGTCGGCGACCTGCCGCGCGTGCGCCAGGTCGCGCCCCAGGAACTTCAGGGCGGGCTGCACGGCGTCGAGCAGGGGCTGGCCGTCGTGGGGCGCCCCGCTCAGCCGCAGCCACAGCACGGCGCTCGCCTGCGCCCACAGCCGGTCGTCCACGTGCGCACGGCCCCGCAGGGCCGCGGGCAGGGCCGCGAGGGCGGGCGCGGGCCCGGCCGTGCGCACCACCAGCGCGTCCCCTTCCCGGGCCGCGTGGCCCAGCGCCTTGGGCTCGGCCTCCACCTCGCGGGCGAACAGGTCCACGCCGTCAGCGCTGGGCACCAGCCGCGCGACCTGGCTCAGGGCCTGCCGCCACGGGCCGGGGATGCCCGCCGGCGCGCCGGGGGCCAGCGCCACCCGCACATACACGTCCTGCGGGCCGGGCCCACCGGCCGCCACGGCCGATCCGCCAAAGGCCGCCGCGGCCTGGGCCTGCCCCCGGCGCTCGGCCAGGCGGGTGAGGTGCCGCAGGGCCTTGGGCCCGAGGCTCACCGCCGCCACCGCCGCCGGCTGGCTGGGGAGCGCGCCCACGGCCGGGGCCACCGGGCCGCCGAGCCAGCCCGCCACCAGCGGGCTGATCACCCGCACGTCCACCCGCACGCGATCGGGATCGAAGCGCACGGTGACGCACACCTGGCCGGGCAAGAGCCCGTCGTTGCGGCCCTGCCAGTACAGATCCGCCTCGCCGGGGCCCCGCGGGCAGCCGGTCAGCGTGGGGGGCGCCCCCTCCGCGGGGGCGGGCCCCAGGAAGGGCGTGAGCGCGGGCGCGGCGTCGGTGAGCAGGGCGCGGCCATCGGCGTGGCGCAGGGTGAGCCCGCCCAGCCGCCAGCCCTCGCCCTGCGGCTCGGCGGGCAGCCCAGCGAGCACCGCCCCAAAGGCCGCCGCGGCGGGGCCGTCGGTGAAGGGCACGGCGACCACGGTGCCCTGGCCGCCGGCGTGGCCCCACAGCGGGCCCTCGACGCCCAGGCCCGCCGCCCGCAGGGCCGCTGGATCGGTGAGATCGATGCCCGTGCGGGCTTGGAACGCCGACAGCGGCAGGCCCAGGGCCTCGGCCCAGCCCGCGTGCTGCTGCAGCCGCTGGATCGCCCCGGCGAGGGGCAGGAGCACCCGGTCGAGGCGGGGCACCACCAGGGTCCAGCGGGGGCCGTCGGGCCAGCGCGCCAGATCCTGGTCGAGGGGGGCCGCCGCCCCCGGGGCGGCCGCGGCGCCCACCCCCAGGGCGAGCGCCACCGCGAGGATGGGCCGCAGGGCGGTCACGCCGGACCGTCACCCGGCGCGGCGTCGTCCCCAGGCGTGGCGTCGTCGGGCGCGGCGGCGTCTCCGCCGTCCTCGCCCTTGCGGAACAGATCGCGCATCTGGTCCCACAGCGCCGAGCTCGCCTCGCTCAGCCCCTGGCCGAGCTCGCCGAAGAGCCGGCTCACGCTGTCGGTGCCCTCCTTCATGCTCTCGCGGTAGTGCCCGACGCTCGCGGCCACGTCGTCGTACACGGTGCCCTCCGCGCGATCGGCCTCGCGGTGCGGGTAGTCGCCCGCCAGCACCGCGCCGTAGGCGCCGGCGTCCACCCAGCGCTTCAGCCCCACCAGCCGCAGGGCCGGGAACGGGTGCGTCTTCCCCAACAAGTTCATCAGCTTGAAGACGCCGTCGCTCAGCTCATCGTCCTTGGTGTAGCCCTCGGCCTGGGCGATGAACGCGTCCAGGTTCATCTGGTCCACCAGGTTGCCGCCGGCCATCTTCATGTGCACGCGGTAGGCCTTCTGCGGATCCTGCAGGCACAGCAGCCCGGCGCGATCGGCGCTCAGCTCGCTCTTGCGCGACCACTCCTGCAGGGCCATGAACAGGCCCATGCGGATCATGCCGGTCACCAGCCCCATGCGGAACACGGTGAAGCGCAGGATGACCGCCAGCATGGTCTTGTACAGGGCGTGCCCCGACAGCGCGTGGCCCAGCTCGTGGCCGATGACGAAGCGCAGCTCGTCGTCGTCGAGCAGCTCCACGGTGCCCGAGTTGAGCACGATGAAGGGCTCGTCGATGCCGATGGCGCCCGCGTTCACCAGCGGGGTCTGCGCGATGAAGAGGTCAGGCTCATAGGGCGCGTCGAGCACCGCCAGGCAGTCCTGCAGGGCCGCGTAGACCCGCTCGCACTGGGTGGGCCCCACCTTGACCGTGTTGGCCAGGAACAGCAGCCGCAGGCTCTTGTCGCTCACCAGGCCGAAGACCCGGCGCATGACCTGATCGAAGCCGGGCACCTTGCGCAGGGCCGTCAGCGCCGCGCGGTCAGCCGGGTGCTCCCAGGCCCGCGGGCTGATGCCGGCGAAGGTCCTCAGCCCGTCGGTGAAGGTCGCCCGCGGCCGCGGCGCGCCGGCGGCAGGCCCCTGGCTGGGCGGCGGGGTCCCGCCTGCGGGCGCCGGGCCCGCTGCGCTGCCGCGCATCTGCTCGAAGACCGCCTTGATGTCGTCGTCGTTGGGCTGGCCCATGGGATCCTCCTGCCGTTCGTGCGGCGCACGGTAGTCGATGCCCCGGCGCCCGGCGAGATCCACCGCGGCGCCAGTTGGGGCGCTCAGTCCAAGATGACCGGCAGCGTGGCCCGCAGGTGCGCCACCATGTCGTCCACCCCCGCGGCGTCGGCGATCTGGTCCTGGCGCAGCTCGATCATCAGGGCGGGCACGCCGGCGGCGGCGCCGTGGCGGTGGGCGGCGTACATGTAGCCCTCGTGGCCCGAGTAGGGCGCGTTGACCACCGCCGGCACCCCGCGCATGGCCAGGGCCTGCGCCAGCCGGGCGGCGCGGCCGCCGTCATCGGTGCACAGCACGCCCACGTGCATGTCGCGGGCCTCGTCGGCGAACACCGGCGTGAAGCTGTGGATGCCCACCAGCACCACCGGCCCCCGGGCCACCCGCCGCGCGAGCGCCGCCCCCAGGGCGTCGTGGTAGGGCTGCCACAGGCTGTCGATGCGGCGCTGGCGCTCGGCCGCCGTGAGGCGCTGGTTGAGCTGCACCGGCTGGCCCGCGCAGGCGGTCACCATCAGGCCGTCGCTGTCGAGGGGCCGGTTGGGATCGGCCAGCAGGCGGCTGAAGCCGCTGAGCACCGCCGGGCTGTGGGTCAGCGCCGCGAGGCCCTCACAGACCGCCGCGGCCCCCGGATCCCAGCCCCAGTGATCGGCCACCAGCGGGGCGTCGGCGGGCGGGGCGACCCAGGGCCCCAGCGCGTTGCTGGCGTGCTCGCACGAGAAGAAGAAGGGGCCGGTCGCGGTGTCGGCGTCCCCGACGAGGTGGGCGGGCTGGGCGGTGGGCATGGCGTCTCCAGGGTCGAGGCGATGCGGAGAGGGTACATGGTCTGACGGCGGCGCTGGGCGCGATGGCGCAGGGGCCCGGGGGCGACGCCCGGCCAACACTGACGAATCATGCAATACTTTCAAGCACTTGAATCACGCCACCCGGTTCCAGACCAGCGCCCTGCAGCGGTGGCCTGCGCCGGCCCCCCGCCCGGCCGCCGCCGCCGCCCGCCCCCCCTTGCGCCCCGCCTGGCTTCGCTGCATGGTGCGCCGCCGCGCGCCCAGGCGCAGGCGGCCGACCCCCAACCGGGCCCGGATCGCCCCGCCTGACCCCACCCCCTGCCCAAGAGGTCCCCCCATGGCCGACATCACCCAGCCCCTGATCGCGTTCATCGCCGACACCTACGGCGAGACCGTCACCGAGGACACGCCGCTGTTCAGCACCGGCCTGCTCGACTCGATGGCCGTCGTGATGATCGCCGGCTTCATCCAGGCCGAGTACGACATCGAGCTGCCGCCCCGGCAGGTGGTGCCGATCAACCTCAACACGGTGGCGGCCATCGCCCGCCGGGTGGCCCGGGCGCGATGAGCGGCCCCGCGCTGCCGTGGCAGGGGGCCCCCGCCCGGTGGGCCGAGGCGCACCCCGAGGCCGAGGCGCTGGCCCATGGCCCGCGTCGCCTGAGCTGGCAGGAGCTGACGGCCTACATCGACAGCGCGGCGGGCGTGCTCGCGGATCTGGGGGTGGGCCCGGGCGACGCCGTGGCGGTGCAGCAGGGCAAGGCGGTCGAGGAGATCGTGACCCTGTACGCCGTCGCCCGGATCGGCGCGGTGGCGGTCCCGCTGCCGCCCACCCTCAAGGCGCCGCAGGTGGCGGCCGCGCTGCGGGACACCGCCGCCGTCGCGATCGTGCTGCACCGCGCCCGGGTGCGGGCGCTGGCCCCGGCGCTGGTGGATCAGCCGCGCCTGCGCGCCCTGGTGAGCGTGGGCCCGCCCCTGCCGCCCGACGCGCCGTTCTTGCCCCCGGGGCTGCCCGTGGCGTCGCTCCTGGACGCCGTGAAGCGCCGCCGCCCCCAGGCCCCAGCGGTCTGCGACGCCGGCGGGCCCGCCGTGCTGGCGCTGCGCGCCGCCGCGGACGGCACCTGGGCCCCACACCCGTGGCCCCACGGCGCCCTCAGCCAGGACGCCCAGCGGCTGGCCGCGGCCCTCGCGCTGGGCGCCGGGCACACGCTGCTGAGCGTGGTGTCGTACAGCGTGGCCGCGGGGGTGATCCCGACGGCCGCGGCCTGGGGCGCAGGCGCCCGGGTGGTGCTTCAGCGGGATCTATCGGTGCTCGACATCCTGGACGCGCCGCGGGCCGACGCCATCACCCACCTGGTGCTGACCCCCGAGCACCTGCACGCCCTGCTGGCCCAGCCCTGGACCGCGGCCGCGTGGCCCGATCTGCAGGCCCTGGCCCTGACCGGGCCCGTGTCCGCCGCCACCCTGGCCGCCCTGCTCGATCGGCTGCCCTCGGTGGCGCTGTGGTGCACGCCCATCGACGCCGACGGCGCCCTGGGCCCCTGCGGCCCCCTGGACGCCGCCCCGGCCGCCGCGGCGGGGGCCTGGCACCTGCGCCACGGCCAGCCGATGGCCTCGCAGGCGCTCACCGGCTGGTACACCGCCACGGGCCTGGTGGCGGACGTCACGCTGTCCGCCGATGACGACGGCCTGACCATCGAGGCCCGCCCACTGGACGAGGCCCTCACCGTCGAGGCCCTGGAGCGGCGGGTGCCCGGCACGCGGCCTGGCTGCCTGCAGCCCGACCGCGTGCGGCTGACGGGCGGCGCGCCCGGTGCGCTGTCACCCGAGGCGCGGCGCAGGTAACATGCGCACCACCAGCGCTACCCGTCCGTAACACAGCAAGCAGGGACGCCCGTGCCGGGGCACCGCCCCCCCGCGGCTTGGCGGGCAGGGGTCCAGGCACGAGTCTTGCGTTGCGCGGCGACGCAACGCTGACCGCGCATGTGGCGCCCCGGTCCCGACCGAGGAGCCGCCACAGCCCGCAGACATGTCGCAGGGTGGCCAGCTGGCCACCACGACGGTGAGGGAGGGGGCACCATGGGTGCCATGTCATGGATGACCACCGGGGGCGCCGCCGCCCTGGCGCTCGGCCTGCTGTCGGTCAGCGGCGCCCTCGCGGCGCCCGAGGCCCTGCCCACGGGCGAGGCCTTCACGGGCAGCGAAGAGATCGCCGCGCCGAAGGGCCACGACGCCCTGCGCGACGCGCGCTGGTGCCGGGTGTGCCACCCCGCAGAGCAGCTGCAGCTGCCGGCGTGGTCGAAGACCGCACACCACGACCAGACCTGCCAGGACTGCCACAGCGGCTACCACTTCAACCCGCACCAGCCCGTCAAGCTGGCCAACGGGGCCACTGAGGGCGAGGGCTCCACGTCGGCGCAGCGCAAGGCCGAGGCCCACGCCCGCTGCGGCGAGTGCCACACCGACGAGGCCGCCAAGGCCGCGGATCCCAAGGCAAAGCAGCCGATCATCGACGAGGTGGTGCACGGCAAGGGCCGCAAGGGCTCGCCCGACTGCGCGGACTGCCACGGCGACGCCCACAGCGTGGTGCTGAGCAAGGATCTCACGGTGCTGCAGCGCCGCGAGCAGATGAACGCCCGCTGCATCCACTGCCACGAGGACGAGCCGCTGATGGCCTCGGTGGACCTCACCACCCGCTCGGTGGAGAACTACCACCACTCGGTGCACGGCCGGCAGCTGGGCCTGGGCTTCGAGGAGTCCCCCGGCTGCGTGGACTGCCACGGCGGCCACACCATGACCGACTTCGAGAAGGACGGCCCGAAGACCTGCGGCGAGTGCCACAGCGAGGCCACGGCCGAGTTCGTGACCCTGGGCGATCACCGCCTGTACACCCGCGACCAGCGCCCGGTGAGCTACTACACCCTGCGGTTCTTCGCGTGGCTGACCTTCCTGTCGATCGCCGCCCTGGCCATGCACGTGCTGCTCGACGTGCTGTCGACCTTCCGGGTCGCCGCCAAACGGCGCCGTGAAGAACGAGGTGATGTATGAGCTCGCCCATCGCCGACGGCCTGCTGACCCCGGACGGCAAGCCGATCCTCAACGCCGAGGTGCAGCGCTTCGATATCCATCAGCGCGTGCAGCACGGCCTGATGGCCACGTCGTTCACCACCCTGGTGCTGACGGGCTGGCCGCTGACGACCCACGGCGTGGGCGCGTCTCACGCCCTCGTGGAGGTCTTCGGGGGCTTCGCGGCCACCGCGATCATCCACCGCGTCGCCGCGATCATGATGGTGATCTCGTGCGTCTATCACGTGGGCTGGCTGCTCTGGAAAGCCTCCAAGCGGCAGCTGCGCTTCAGCATGCTGCCCACCCCCAAGGACCTCAAAGACGTCATCCACAACCTGGGCTACTTCGTCGGGCTCAAGAAGGACCGCCCCCGGTTCCCGCGCTACTCGTACTTCGAGAAGTTCGACTACTGGGCGGTGTTCTGGGGCGTGGCGGTCATGGTGGGCTCGGGCACCCTGCGCTGGTTCCCCGATCTGACCACCAAGTTCCTGCCCGCGTGGGTCTATGAGATCGCGCTGCACGCCCACGCCGATGAGGGCCTGCTGGCGGCCCTCGCCATCTTCGTGTGGCACTTCTACAACGTGCACCTGCGGCCCTCGATCTTCCCCATGTCGTGGGTGTTCATCACCGGCCGCATGACCATGGAGGAGCTGTCCCACGAGCACGGCGCGGAGTACGACGCGCTGGTGGCCGCTGGGAAGGCCGGCCTGCCGGTCCAGGCCGATCCGCCCGCCGAGGCGCCCGCGCCCGCGC